>CALEHZ010000112.1 GCA_937875715.1 uncultured Campylobacter sp.
ATAATACTTAATAAAATTGGTATAAAGTCATATACGTTAGAAAAAAACAAATTAAAAAAGAGGAGATAGCAAATGTATGAAAACGATCTTTATAATATTAATTTCGGCGATGATATGGATCAAAACCAAACTGAAAATGAGCCAGCCGAGCCAACCGAGCCAACCGAGCAGCCAAGCGAGCCAAACGGAGCTGAACCAAAAGAAAACGAGCCAGCTACTAGCACAAATCCGCAGCCAAAAGCAGAGCCAAAAGAGCCGCAAAGTAGCTCACCACAAGATAAAGTAGATGAGTATAAAATCACCAAAGAACAGCACGACTACCTAGAAAAAGCTCGTCAAAAAGATGAGCTAAATCAAGTAGTCAATGATATCAAAAGTCGCAACCCAGATTTTGATTTTGATTTAGTTGCCAAAAAGCTTTTAAAAATGAATGAGAGCGACCAAAAGAAGTATTATAACCCACAAGGCTTAGAGCTACTTTGGCTAAGAGAGTTCGCCCCAAACCTAGCGCATAATAGCAGAGTTGATGTAGCTAAAAACAATGCTAGCTTAGATATGGACGAGCTAACTGATAAACTAAGCAAAGGCACGCAAACCATGGACGAAGAGCTACAATTTTACTTAAACCTGAAATAACTTAAATTTTCAGAAAATTCAAATCTGAATTTTCTGAATTTGAATTTTTTAAATTAGAAAATTCATCTTAAGCACCTTGCCGAAGTATCGTGCCGCTAGTGTGCTTAAACTGAGCAAAAACGAATGAGACGGACTTTCGTCCGTCGCAGTGAAGTTTTTGCGAAGTTTAAGTGCAATAGCGGTGCGAGACAAGGCATAGTTTATAAATAAAGAGACCAACTTGAACACAAAAGAAAAAATCACTTTATATCTAAAATTTGCTAAACTCTTAGCACCAAAAATATTTGAAAACTCCACGCCAAAAATCCACTTTGAGATTTTAGACTTTGTGTTAAATCACAAATTTTGCACTATTGCTGTATTTCGTGGAGCTGGTAAAAGCACACTGCTTAATAAAATTCAAGTTACTTGTAGAGTATTTTTTGATGCTGAACCCTTTACTATGATAGTAAGTAGCGACAAAGAAAAAGCTGAGAGCTTTTTGCGTGATATAAAAGAGATGATTATAGCAGCAAATGAAGCAGGATTTGCCATCGCAAAAGGCAAAATATGGACAAATAATCAAATTGAGGTAATCACAGGCAAAACTGGCGAAGAGAAACGCTCCTTTATAGTAGCCATGGGAGCAGGGCAAGACCCACGTGGATATACTTATAACTACCAACGCCCCACGCTAATAATCTGCGATGATATAGAAAGCAAACTAGGGCAATATGCCATCGCAAACTTACGCAACAGGCAAAAGCTAAAAGAGTGGTTTTATGCTGATTTGCTCCCAGCCCTACATCCAAAAGATGGTAAAATGATTTTAATCGGCACTATCTTACACGAAGACAGCCTTTTAAACAATATTATTACAAGCGAAGATAAAACTCAGTGGCAAACACTGCTAATTCCGATTTTAAAAGACAATGTCCCAGCGTGGAAATCACGCTTTGATTTAGAACACATTGAAAAAATCAAAAACAACCTAAAAGCCCAAGGCTTAGAAAATGAGTTTTACCAAGAATATATGTGCCACGCCATCGCCCCTGAAAAGCAACTCTTTAAGCGTGAATATTTGCACTACTTTGATGGCTTAGAGTATAGCGAACACCAAGTTAAATTAGCAGTTAGCGATGCTTTAAACGAGCGTGAAATCAGTGTAAATAAAGCCCTATTTATCCGCTTTAATAATGAAAAAACCCCTTTAAAAGACTGCGCTATTTATAGCACCATGGACTTAGCTAGTTACAACGGACACGACCGCACTGCCATCATCACCTTTGCTGTAGATACCAGTAACCGCATTTTTATTTTAGATTGTAGCTTAGGGCACTGGACACCATTTGAGAAAGCACTTAAAGCCACTGAGATTTATTGCTAAAGTTTTTAAAAATTTCTGCTCTGTCTAGTAGGTGTCTAATTCCGTCTCTATCGTTACTCAGGGG
>CALEHZ010000113.1 GCA_937875715.1 uncultured Campylobacter sp.
ACCACAAAAAGTATCGCTAAAAGCGGTGGCTGGTGCATTTACGGTGATAAATTTGATAAAATTTCAAGCGATGAATGGGGTAATGTGCTCTTGCCAAGTAGCGAATTTAAAGCCCAATTTAGCCAACTTGAAATTCCAAGCCCTGGTTTTGCACCAAACCACGAACTTATTAAAAAAGCACAAAATTTAATCAGCGAGTATGATTATTTCTACCTTAGCGGTATGCCAAAAAGCATTTGGATAAGCGGAACAAACGGCAAAACCACCACCACAAAAATGACTCAGTTTTTGCTAGAAAGCAAAGGTGCTCAAATGGGCGGAAATGTGGGCATTGCGCTTGCTGATTTGGCTAAATCTGCGCCGCTTTGGATACTTGAAACTTCTAGTTTTACAATTCACTACACAAAGCACGCTAAGCCTGATATTTACGCACTTTTGCCTATTACACCAGATCATTTAAGCTGGCATGGAAGTATGAGCGAATATGAAAAAGCTAAATTAAAACCACTTAAAATGATGAGCGAACAAGCAGCAGCGATAATTCCAGCTGCTTTTAAAACACATGAGTTTGTAAAAAATTCAAAGGCTAAAATTTATTTTTACGAAAATGAGAGAGATTTAGCAGAAACTTTAGGAATTGAATTTTATAAAATTCAATTTAAAGTCCCATTTTTAATGGATGCAATTTTTGCTTTGGCGCTACAAAAACTCATTTTAGGTTTTTGTGATTATGAGCTTTTAAATCGCTTTGTGATTGAAAATAACAAGCTTGAAGAGCTTTGTGACAATAAAAATCGCCTTTGGGTAAATGATACAAAGGCAACAAATATTGATGCTTGTATAAAAGCTATTGAAAGATACGCAGATGATGAAATATTCATCATTTTAGGCGGTGATGATAAGGGCGTGGATTTAAGCCCTGTTTTTGAGGCGCTAGCCAATCTAACAAAAAAGCCAAAAATCTACGCAATTGGCTCAAATACTGATAAAATCGTAGAATTTTCTAAAAAATTCAAACTAGAATTTTATGCTTGTTATGAGCTAAAAACTGCTGTAAAAAAAATCGATGAAATGCTTGGAAATAGCGGCTGCGTAGCACTTTTAAGCCCAGCGTGTGCTAGCTTGGATCAGTTTAGTTCATACGCACAGCGCGGCGAAGTTTTTAAAGAAGAAATCGCAAAATTAAAATAATTTTAAGGAATTCCTGCTATAATTCCACTTTTTATTCACTTGGCTAGATAGCTCAGTCGGTAGAGCAAAGGACTGAAAATCCTTGTGTCGGCAGTTCGATTCTGCCTCTAGCCACCACTTTAATTATTCTTTAATTACTCTTTAATTCTAAATAATTCTTTTAAATTATGATTTAATGGTGTTTTAGCTGTATTTAATAATATTTTGATTATACTTCAATTATTGTTTAATTCTATTTAATTGGATATTCAATTAGATATTTTTTAAAAAAATTAGATATTTTTTAAAAAAAGGATTTTTAATATGGGCAATATAGCTAGAGCTTTTTTACAAGATAAAGATATAAGAAATCTTACTCCAAAAGAAAAAATGTATCTTAGGGCAGTTGGCAATCCAAAAGAGCTTTACATTAAAGTTTATCCAAGTGGAATGAAAACTTTTGCTTTAAAAATAAGCTCAAATAAATATTTAAAGATCAAAGAGTTTAGAGCTGGTATCTACAGTGTGGCAGAAGCTAGAAAAGATGCTTGTGAGCTTTTAAAACAAATTGAAGCAGGTGTTAGTTTTGATGATGTAAAGCGTAAAAGTAAAAAATACAGCTATGGAAGTTTATTTAAATTATACTTAGAACAAAAAAGAAAAATAACTTCCAGCAATGATTATATAAATAAAATAGAACAAGCTCATCAAAAATACATTTTACCAAGCTTTGAAAATAGAGATATAAAAACAATTAAATATAGTGAAATTTTAGAAGTTTTAAACGCTATATTTTCGCCAAACAATCCACAAACCAGCAGATTAGAAACTATACGAAAACTCATAAATCATATAAATGGTGTATTTGATTTAGCTCTAAAAGATAGGTATATTGGTTTTAATGATATAAAATTTCTGCATAAAGAATTTCCTACAAGAAAAAAATTTAATAAAATAAACGAAGTTGATGGCAGATATAGTGCGATTACCGATTTAAACATTTTAAAAGACTTTTTGACTGATTTAAAAAATTGCGATAATATAGATTTACAAACAAAAAGAGCTATTTATCTACAAATTCTTACAGCAAATCGTCCAGCAAATACAGCAAATGCTAAATGGGACTACATTAATTTTGATAATAAGTCTTGGACTATACCAGCAAAAGAAATGAAAACTGGCACAGCGCATGTAATAGCACTTAGTTCTTATGCGTTAAAATTTTTAAAAGATCAACATTTATTTAGTAAAAATTCTAGTTTTGTATTTCCAGCACAAACTTTTAAAGGACATTTGCATAGAGATAGCATAAGCAAAGCAATTCGTAAAAGCATCGCTAGGGGCAAATATGCTGGCATCGCTACTTCACATGGATTTAGAGCTACATTTAAAACAATTTGTTCTATACACGAAGCAGAGCTTTTAAAAATGGGGATAGGCGAAAAAATAGTTGAAGAATGTTTAGCACACAAAGAAAGTGATACAATAATCTACTCTTATGAGAGAGCAAAAAGCACTTTTGAACAAAAACTTAAACTTATGCAATGGTATGGAGATTTTTTACAAAAAATTTGTGCTTTTTTTGAATGAGACTAGCTTTTTAATTTTTTATTTTGAATTTTGCCCTTTTTATTTTCCATTGGGACAGCTAAAACATTGATTTTATCATATTTAAAAGCATTTAGCTTTTTAACTTTTTAAGTATATGTGTGTAAAGTCTGCTTTTCAAACCCTGAAACGATGAAATAGTAAAGTCGTTTTTTTAAAAATTAACAAAAATAAGTGAATTTTTTGTCCCACTGGGACAAATTTTATATTTTTTTATAGCCAGCAAACATTGATATAATCATTATTTGAAGTGATTTTATATTTTTTAGCTTAAAATTAAGTCAATAAAAATCGTCTCAAATACCCTTGTATTCATCATTTAAAGCGATTTTTTAAATTGTCCCACTCTGTTTTTGTTAAAAATGACCGCAAATACCCTTGTATTCATCATTTAAAGCGATTTTTTAAATTGTCCCAGTCTGTTTTTTGCTATGAATTAGATATAAATACGCTAAAATCAGTATTTAGACAAGTTTATAAATTCTTGGTTGGACAAAAAATTTTTTATTTTGGCGTATAAAATTAGAATTTAAAGTAAGTATTATTAAAAGTATTTTTTAGTATAATTGCTAGAAATTAAAAAGGGTATAAAATGATGACAGAAGAACAAAAAATCATAATAGATGAAGAGCTAAAAAGAATTAGTGCTAATCTTGGAGATAACTACGATAATTTTATAGAATATTGTAAAAATCGTGGATTATTTGGTGATGATGTTCCTTTTTATAACAGAGCGATTTTTACACGACCAAATATAAGAAAGCTTTATAAAGAGTTTTTAAGCCCTATAAAACAAGCTTCAAAGCTCTTGGGTTTAACATATAAAGAACTTGGAGAGCAAATAGGATATTCCGAAAGCACTTTAACAAATGCCGTTGTGAAAGATAAAATTAGCACACCTATGATTAAAGCAATAGAATTATTGATAGAAATTCATAGATTAAGAAATGAGCTAAAAAAACAGAATATAGTATTTAAAGCCACTATTAAAGAGATAATAGATAGATAAAAAAGTATAAAAATTTAAAAATACTTCAATTAAAAAGTATTTTTCAGTAAAAATTAAGAAATATTCTTTTATAATTCGCCCTATGATTAAAAAAATAGGAGACGAAAATGGGAAGAAGAAGAAGACTTGCAATTCAAATTCAATGTGAAGATCCAATTCAATGTGAAGATCCAAAAATTATAATTGACGAAGAGCTAAAAAGATTTGGTGCTAATTTTACTGATGCTGACTATGATAAATTTATAGAATATTGTAAAAATCGTGGTTTATTTGGAAATGACACTTTTTATAGATCAGTTGGGGTTTTTACAAGAGAAAATATAAGAAAGCTTTATAAAGAATTTTTAAACCCTGCTAGACAAGTGTCAGCTCTTTTAGGTCTTACCTACAAAGAACTTGGAGAACAAATAGGATATAGTGGTGCAGCAATAAATAATGCTGTTGTGCGTGGTGAATTGAGTATTCCTATGCAAAAAGCTATAGAGCTTTTTTTAAAAAATTATGATCTAAAAAAAGAGCTAGAAAGGCAAAAAATCTCTTTTAATATTGCTCTTAAAGCTTTTTGTAGTTAAAAAAGGGTGAAATATGTCTTGGGAATATCCAGCGATTGTCATAGATGGCGAAACAACTATGACAAAAGAGCAAGTCAAAGCCGAATTTGGCTTTTCTTTACAAACACAAGCGGAAATGCGTATGAGCAAAAATAGGTTAAATCCACATAAGAGAATTCCGTTTATCAAACAAGGAAAAAGAATTTATTATTTGCGAAGTGAAATTATTAAGTGGCTTAAAAGTTTGGAAAATAAATAAGGTGATCTACACTGTTGGAAGCAATGTAGATCTAAATTCCATTTGACCGAAAGGAATTTCTAATGAAAAATATAGATATTATAACAAAAAACATTAAAAAAGTCAAGGAAAATGAAACAAAAAGTAGCTTTTTAGATAAATTTGGCTGTTTGCCTCGTGGTTCTCTTACTATGATTTATGCTGGTGCTTACACTGGAAAAAGCTCACTGATGATATTCGATAGATTTGCGAACTTGAAGTACAAGTACGGAAATCGGCATTTTTGGTGCAGAGGATACTATGTGGACACAGTTGGAAGGAATCGAAAAGTAATAGAGGAGTATATACGAACCCAGCTGCAAGAGGATGTGGCAAATGACCAAATCTCCATGAAGGAGTTCTACGACCCGTTTACGGGTGAGAAGTATTTCAACGGCAGGAAATAAGGCCGCTTTAGCGGCGGCCTGAAAGAAACGTGCGGTTGGCAGATTTTCATGCGTCTTAAG
>CALEHZ010000114.1 GCA_937875715.1 uncultured Campylobacter sp.
TTTTAGAAAATTCAAAATATTTTTCAGAAAATTCAAACTTTAGAAAATTCAGAAAATTCAATTTCAGAAAATTCAAACTATATTTTCAGAAAATTCAAAACTTGAATTTTCTGAATTTTCTGAAAATTCTAAAATTTATAAGTCTGAATTTTCAGAAAATTCTAAAATATTAAATTTTTTAGAAAATTCAAACTATTCCCTTACGATAAATGCGCCGCCAAAATGCTTAGCATCTATAAAATCTCTAGCTTCTGCCTCGCTTCTAAATCCAGTTAAAAACACGCGGTAAATGGTATCTCCATCTATCTCAAAGGTCTTAACTACTGATTTGTAGCCCATAGCTCCATCGTTTTTAGCCTTAAAGCTTTGTGCACCAGCCCCATTTTTAAAAGCGCCTATTTGAACCATAAACACACCACCGCTAAATGAAGTTTCTATGGCATTTTGGACTTTGTTTTGAACTGCTTTTACTTCGTTGTTTATTTTATTTTTAGCTGCTGTTATCACGCCGCCGCTTACGCCTGTGCCTGTGTATACAGCAGTATTTGAGCTAGAGTTGCTCACGCTAGCAGTTGTTTGCCCGCTAAATCCTACTATTTCAAGCTTTACAGGTGCTGTGCCAGTGCCTAGCATCGCAATTTCATTTGCTGCTGCTTTGCTTAAATCAATCACTCGCCCAGCTACAAAAGGACCGCGATCGTTGATTCTAACGATAGTTTGGCGGTTATTATTTAGGTTTGTAACCTTCACCATCGTATTCATTGGCAAGGTCTTGTGAGCAGCGGTCATTGCGTTCATATTATAAGTTTCGCCGTTGCTAGTCTTTTTGCCATGAAAGTTTGGCCCATACCAGCTAGCCGTGCCAGAAGCGGTGTCGCCTACATTTACGGTAGTTGGATAGTAGGTTTTGCCATTTATGGTATATGGACGCATTGTAGCAGCCGACGAGCCTTTATTTCCCGTGCTTTTAAAGTCATTACTTGAATCAGGATAGTTTGGCAGCCTAATCGAACTACAAGCTAAAAATAAAAATGGCAAAGCTAACAACAATAGCTTTTTAGCGTGGTATAACAAGTCCTTCTCCTGTTGCTACTTTTAGAGTTTTTTTATCATTTGCTTTCATCAAATCTTTTAGTGGAACAGAAAATTTATTAGCAATTGTTAACAAAGTCTCGCCTTTTTTGGCTTTATATTTTGTGTTTTTCAAAGCTTTTGTGATTTTTTTATCATTTCTTACGATTTTTGTTGTTACTTTTTTAGTAGGTTTTGAAATAGTTTTTGGCTCTAAAACTACCGGATTTACCTTTGCTATATTCATATCATTTGGGTTATTAAATAGCTTTGTATCTGTGTCTATGATGTGGTTTAGATCATTGCCCATTTGAGCTGTGATTAGAATTTTGCGTAAAAAGCTGCGAGTCTCTAAGCCTAAATATTTTTTATTTGGATCAAGCAGCACCCTTATATCGTCAGTTCCAGCTTTTGCGATCGCCTTTTTTAGCGCACCATCACCACAATTATAAGCTAAAATCGCTAAATACCACTTACCAAAATCTTTTTTCATTTTAGTTAGATATTTTGCTGCTGCTTTGGTGCTAGCTACTGGATCTAGCCTTTCATCTATGCCTTTGCCTACTTTTAGCCCCAAAGCTCTTGCTGTGCTAGGCACTAGCTGCCAGATGCCAGCAGCACCGCTTTTTGAGACGCTATTAGTCTTTAAACCACTTTCAATCACTGCTAAATAAATCATATCAGTTGGCACATTTTGATCTTTTAAAATATCTTGAAGAACTACAAGATTGCTATACTCTTCATTTACAGCTCTTAAAAGATGCTTTTTATACGCCTTGCCCTCAGCGTTTTTAACTTGTAAAAACTCTTTATTTCTAAGATAACTTGAATCGATGTCAAAACTGCTTAAGATATTAAGCTCTTCTTGGTAATTTGTGTGATGGTCTACAAAATACGCATTTGCGCTACTTGCTAGCACAAATGCTAGTAAAATTCCACAAAGTTTTTTCATATTTTCTCCTTAAATAGCAAAAAGCCTTCTAGCATTTTCGGTCGTTATTTGCTCAATCTGCTCTTTGCTCAGTCCTAAAATTTCGCTCATTTTGCTAGCTACAAAGTCTGTAAAAGCAGGCTCATTTCTAGCACCTCTTTTTGGCACTGGCGCAAGATATGGTGCGTCAGTTTCTATTAGCAAACGTTCTTTTGGAATTTTTGGCAAAATTTCACCTAGTTTTTTTTCGTTTTTAAAGGTCAAAACCCCGCCGATTCCATAGTAAAATTTATCGTTCAAATCCAGAAATAATGGGCAGGCATTGTAGCAGTGCATCACACCACCAACTAGCTCATCAATTCTAGCATTTAGCATCTCAAAGCAATTTTCGTTCGCATCTCTTGCATGGATAATGATTGGTTTTTTTAAGCTTATTGCTAAATCAATTTGAGCATCAAAACACTCTTTTTGCCGTGCTTTATAGCCTTCTACATCACTATCAGGCAGACGAAAATAATCCAAACCACACTCGCCGATTGCTACGCATTTTTCGTGCTTAGCAAAGCTTTCAAGCACGCTTAAATCAAAACCATCAAGCTCATATGGATGAACGCCTGCTGCAAAATATACATTCCCAAATTGTTCGCTATATTGAATATGAAAAAGTACAATATCTGTTCAGCACCTGGAATGATGATATTTTCTACATTTTGCGCCTTTGCTCTTTGAATTACCTGAACTAAATCTTCATCAAAACTTTTGTCATCTAAATGACAATGCGTGTCTATAATCATTTTGTTTCCTTAAATATTTTTGAATTTTTTAACTTTTAAAAAATTCAGCCGCAGTTTATCGGCTGCAGTTTAAAAAATTCAGCCCTGAATTTTTTAAAAAAATAATTTTTTAAGAGTTAGTAAAAATTCTTTTTAATCCAAAAGTTTTTTGGCAAAATCAAAAGCCTCTTTTGTGATCTGCTCGCCGCTTATCATCCTTGCTAATTCGTGCTCTCTTTCATCATTTTCTAGCCTTTTTACGCTTGAGATACCACCAATTTTTTCAACCAAAAAATGCGAGTTTGCCTTGCTTGAGAGCTGTGGCTGATGAGAAATTGCAAAGATTTGATAGTTTTTAGCAAGGCTTTCAAGCACATTTGCTATGCTCATAGCTTCTTTTCCGCTTAAATTCGCATCAATTTCATCTAAAATCAGCACCGCATTTTGGCTCTTTAAAAACTGCGCTTTTACAGCGATAAAGGCAAGGCGCAGACGATTTAGCTCTCCGCTTGAAATATTTTTTAGACTAGCTTTATTAAGATTTATTTCTATTTTATCAGCCCCAAGTGCGCTTATATCGCAGCTCTCAAGGCTTAAGGCAAGAGAGGGCATATAAAGTTTATTTAAATATTCATTTAAATTTTTTTCTAATTTTGGCAAAACTTTGGCTCTATTTTTGCTAATTTCTTGGCTTAAAGATATGATTTTTTTATCTAAAACAGCGATTTTTTTTTCTAAATCAGCTTTTTCAAACTCAATTTTTTCGTATTTTTCAAGCTCAGTTTTTCGCACTTTTAAAGTCTCTAAAGCAGCCTCAATACTGCCATAGCGGCGATCTAGCGAGTTTAAAGCTTCGATTCTATCAAGAATTTTTTCAATTTCATCATCACTTAAATCATCAAAACTTAAACTTTGATGAGCATTTCTAAGCTCATTCATAACATCGCTAAATGCACTAGTGTCAATCTCGCAAAGCTCTAAAGCTTTAATAACCGCACTCTCATAAGAAAAAATTCCACTAGCCTGCGCCCAAGCACTTTCAATTTTATCCTTTTTGCTAAGCCTTTTTTTAAGCTCGCTAAGTTCTTCAAGTTCGCCGATTTTTGGGTTAATTTTACTGATTTTTTCAATCTCAAAACTAGCTAATTCTTTTAATTCTTCAAGGTGAATTTCATCATTTTTGATCTTTTCTAGCTCTTCTTTTGTTCTTAAAAATTCTTTAAAAAAGCTCTCAAATTCTAGTTTTAAAGCACTGAATTTTTTATCATCCACAAAATTATCCAAAAGCTCTAAAAGCACCTTGTTTTCAAACTCCAAGCTTTCTTTTGCACCAAGATATTTTATATAATTTTTACTAGCTTCTTTTAAAGCCTTTTTACTAATGCTTTGAGAGTTGATAAAATATCTAGTTGAGCTTTGTTTTAGCATTTTAAACACATTTGGTTCTTCATCAGTGATATCAGCCAAATCAAGCTTACAAAAAGCATCGGCTTCTACTAGTTCTGCGCTACTTTCTTTTAAGCCAAAAACACTAAGCAAAGCATCAATAAGCACGCTTTTTCCAGCGCCACTTATGCCTGTAAATACATTTAGTCCATCAGAAAATTCAAGCTCTATTTTTTGAAAAGAAAGATTATTTTTTATAAAAATTCTGCTAATCATCTAATTTCCCCAGCGCAATTTTTCTTTTAAAACATTGAAATAATTGCGCTCCAAGCTTCTAACTAAGCAAAGTTTTTGTTTTATAAAACTAACTTCTAGGCTTTGAAAATCTTTTAAATCAATGTGAATTTGCCCATCGATAACCACGCTTACATCGTCTTTTGATGTGAATTTTATGCTTGAATTTTCTGGCATGACAAGCGGTCTTTGCGTAAGCGAATGCGAACAAATCGGCGTTAAGCAAAAGGCTTTAGAATCTGGATGAATTATCGCCCCGCCTGCGCTCATATTATAAGCAGTAGAACCCATCGGCGTTGCGATTATTATGCCATCTCCGTAGTATGAATTAAAATTAAACTCATCTAAAAAAGCTTCAATATGAGCACTAGAATTATAATTTTTTCTACATATTGTGATGTCGTTAAATGCTAGCTTTGAGATGGATTTTTTGCCTTTAAAATCTGCTTTTAAAAGTCTGGTTTTTTGTAATGCAAAATTGCCAGCTAAAATGTCTTTTAAAAAATTCTCGCAGTTATTTAGCAAAGTATCTGTCAAAAATCCAAGTCTGCCCGTGTGAATGCCTAAAACGTAAGCATTTTGCCCGGCAAAACGCCTGCAAGTGCCGATATAATTACCATCGCCGCCAAGGCTGATTATAAAATTCGTGCGTTTAAAAATCTCACTAGCTTCATAAAATTCACCCACATCGATGTCTTTTTGGCTGTGTTTTTCTAAAAGCATTTTTAGATTTAATTTATCTAAAATTTCTTTTAATTTATAAAGTGCAGGTGCTTGCAAGCGCGCATCTTTGGTGCTCACAAAAACAGCATTTAGCTTTGAAAAATCAGGTTTATTTACATTCATTTTGTGATTATACAAAAAAAATATAAATATCTTTTTGAATTTTTTAAAAAATTCAAGGCTGAATTTTTTAAATGAATTTTATAGCGCCTAGCAAAGTGAATTTTATGAATTTTATAAAATTCAGCCGCAGTTTAGCAGCCGTGAATTTTTTAAAAAAGCTAAATTTTTTTCAAAGAGTGAATTTTTTGAAATTGATGAAATAAGAGTGAATTTTATAAAATTCACTCTATTATTTTGCTTATTTAGTGCCTTTTAGCTCTAATTTGATTTGAACTTCATCGCTTGCAGCGCTGTCTTTTAGGCTATTTTCCCATACTAGACCAAGCTCACTTCTTTTTACTACGCCGTTTGCAGCGATGATTAGATTGCCGTCTTTTTCGCTTACTTGTGCATCAAGTGCCACTTTGTGATCTTTGCCTTTTACATTTAGCACGCCGTTAATCTTGCCATCAGTAAAATCGCTCATTTTAAATGTCATTTGTGGGCAAACTGCTGCGTCAAAAATGTCGTTTGCTCTTAGGTGATCGTCGCGTTTTTGGTTTTCTGTATTTACGCTAGCTACATCAACTGTGCCTTCAAATGCTGTTAATTTGCCAGCATCATAGCTTGCTTTTCCACTGAATTTGCCAAAGCTGCCATCAACTGTCATTAGCTTAAGGTGTTTTACGCTAAAAGCTACTTTAGAATCAGGGCTGATTGTGTAGTCTGCTGCGTTTGCTGCGCCAAAAAGTGTTGCTGCTGCAAGTGCTGAGATAAAAAGTTTTTTCATTTTGTATCCTTTGTGTTGAATTGTGGCTGGAATTGTAGATGAATAATGTTAATTAAAAGCTAATTTTTCATAAATTTTTTGAATTTTATAAAATTCAGCTATAAAATTCAAAAAATTCAAAGAGCAAATTTCTTGCTTAAAGCTTAATTTTTCATCGCTTTTTCTATTTCTACGCTTTTTGGATAAAAAAAGCGAGTTTGACGCTCAATTTTAACTTTTTCTTTGGCATCTTGGGCAAAAGCTGTGATGGTAATATCAAAGCCGGTGTCGTGCTTGTCATCATTTGCTAGCTGTTCGCTGGTTTGTAAAATCACTACAATTTTTTGCTTCGAGCCAGCTTTTAATTTTATGTTATTTTTTGGTCGCAAAATTTCGATTCTTGGGTCGCTGATGCTAAAATAATACTCATGCGCTTCGTTTGATGTATTTTGAATCAAAAAGGTATAAGCGTTTTGAACAGCGATTTTATCGTCATTTTTAACGATGTGATAAAGCTCAGTTGTGCGGTTTATGTTTAGTAGCATATTTTCTTTTTTACTGCTCATCACGCCCAAAGCCACAGCAAAAATGCTGATAAAAATCATATAAGCAATGGTGCGAAATCTAAAATATTTGACCTTTTGTCCAGTTTGTATAGACTGCGCAGAAGTCCAGCTAATGAGGCTTGGAACGCCTTTTTTGCCAAGCACAGAAGCACAAGCGTCCGCACACTCCAAGCAGTTTATACACTCAAGTTGCATGCCAGCTCTAATATCAATGTGCGTAGGACACACAGCCACGCAAGCCTCGCAGCCGATACACTCGCCATATTCTGGCTTTTTGCCAAGCTTTTTGTGCTCTTTATAAACTGCGCCGCCACGTTTTTCATCATAAATCACTTGAATTGTGTCGTGATCAAACATTACGCTTTGGATTCTAGCATACGGACAGACATAAATACAAAAATTCTCAGCCAAAAAGCAAACATCAAAAATCAGAAATAAAGTAAAGCCAAGCACAATGCCAAAAAGTAGTTTGTGCTCAGCGATGTTTTTAGCATAAGCAAAAAAGTCCTCAGGTGGCACAAAATACCATAGCAAGTTACTAGCAGCGATTAACGCAATTACTGAAAATATCGCAACAGCAATGAATTTTTTAAAAATATTTTTATTATCAGCTTTTTGTTTGTCACGGATATTTGAGCGGATTTTAAGCAGTTTTGTGCAAATAAAATCCCTGTAAATCGTGCGAAAAATCGTCTGCGGACAGCTCCAGCCACACCACACACGCCCACCAAGCGTGGTCATAAAAAATATGCTCAAAAAGAAAATGATTAGCAAAAAGGGCATCAAATACAGCTCTTGCATATCAAAGCTGGTAAATAAAATATTTAGCTTTTTGTGATCAAAGCTAAGCAAGAAAAAATGATTGCCATTTATTCGCAAAAATGGCAGAACTAGTGCAATAATCGTGATAATTGCAAAAGTAAAATAACGTTTTTTTGTGTAATTCATATTATTTTCTCCAAAAAAAATTATGAAATTATAGCACATTAAGATAAAAAATGGTTGATTATTAAGTGAATTTTATAAAAATTTGTAATTTTTAATACAAAAGCTCTTAAATTCATCAAAAGACTCAAAAAATAATTTAAATTTTATAAATTAGTGAAATTAAGACTTTGATGGTTTAAAAAGAAATAAGTTTCATAAAATTCAAAACTGAATTTTATGAAACTTTAAAGGATAGAAACTCACCGCCCGCAAGGGGCGATGAATTTTTAGTAAATTTTACAGATTATAGCTCTGGTTTTGGAGTTTTAGCAGAGCTCTCTGGGAACTCAGGATAAGTGATAGTTGGAATTTTGCCATCTAATGCGTGTAAGAATTTTACTATGCTAGCAGCTTCAGCATCGCTGATTTGGATGCCAAGTTGAACGCTACCCATAGTTTTTACAGCTTCTTCAAGTGACCAAATAGCGCCATTGTGGAAGTATGGAGCTGTTTTTGTTACATTTCTTAGAGTTGGAGTTTTTACCATTCCGTTTGCATCACCTTTGAAATCGCCAACATTAGCAAATTGATATTTGCCAGCTACTTCAAATGCTTGCATGCTGCCGCCTAGATTTACGCCAGTGTGGCAAGCAACACAGCCTTTATCTAAGAAAAGTGAAAGACCAGCTTGCTCGTCTTTATTTAGGGCTTTAGCATCGCCTGCTAAGAATTTATCAAATTTTGATGGAGTTAGCAAAGTTCTCTCAAATGTAGCGATTGCATCAGCGATATTGTCAAATGTAACGCCATCTTTGTAGATTTTCTTAAACTCTGCTACATAGCCATCTAAGCTTGAGATTCTTTGAACTGCAAGCTCTGGTGGAGTTGCCATTTCAGGCTCAGCTTGGATTGGTCCTTTTGCTTGCTCAATTAGAGTTGCAGCACGACCATCCCAGAATTGAGTTGTATTTAATACTGAGTTATAAGTAGTTGGTGAGTTTAGGTGGTGTGGGTTTGCTGTCCATTTATGACCTACAGCAGCCTCTACGCCATCAGTTCCGCCAAGACCTAGGTTGTGGCAAGTATTACAGCTAATAATTCCGCTTTTTGAAAGACGTGGCTCAAGGTAAAGTTTTTTACCAAGCTCAGCTTTTGCCTCGCTAAATACATTTGGAGTGCCACCCATTGCTTTGATCATCTCATCTACTTGTTTTTGAGTAGTTGGAAGAGCTTTAAGACCAGCATCTTTTGCAGCTTTGATAAGATTATCAGTAGCTGGAGTGGCACCAAATACGGCAGTAGCAGCGATAGCGCTGATAACTAGAAACTTTTTCATAGTTTGTCCTTTAAAGAAATTTGCTTTAAGCAGTGAAATTATAAATCAATAAATATTAAATTATCTTTAAATTTTAAAAATAAAATTTATTATTTGTTAAATTTTTGTTTTTGTTAATTTTTTGTGAATTTTATAAACATAGAATTATGCAAAAAATTCATCAATATCAATAGCGATTTTTGGCAAAGCTGTGGTGGCTGGCTCGTTGTAGCTTTTGCTAAAAGCTTTATCAATTTTTGTTTTTTCCAAATTATTTAAAATGCTTTTGTTAGCATATCCAGCAAAGCTAGCCACATTTAGCACCTCGCCGCTTGAGCCAATACACACAAAAAGCGAATCAGGTGCAAAACGCAGCTCATCAAGCTTTTCATAAAGCACTTTGTAAAATGGTGCCATTTCGCCAAACATAACGATATTGTGTCTCATTAGCTCACTTTTACATTTTGGGCAAATTTCGCCTTTTTGGCTTTTATAGCCGATATTTTTAATCGTCCCACAAAGCTCGCAGTAGATTTGGGGCAAAAATCCATGAACATGCACGACATCCGCACATCCTGCACGCTCAAGCAGATCATCTACATTTTGAGTAATTACGCTTACATTTTCTTTATATTTTTCTTTGATTTTGGCTATGATTTCATGGGCTTTATTTGGCTTTACATCTGCTAGCTGCTGCCTTCTTTGATCATAAAAGTCTAGCACCTTTTGTCTATTTCTCTCAAAGCCAGCAATTGAGCAAATCTCCATCACATCGTATTCTTCCCAAAGTCCGCCAGAGTCTCTAAATGTTTTTAGACCACTTTGGGCACTAAGTCCTGCGCCACTTAAAATTACGACCTTTTTATCCATATTTCGCTCCTTTTGTAAAGGCAAAATTATAACCTTTATAAAATTAAAAAAGGCAAAAGAAGAGATATTTTCAAGACTTAAAATAATAAAAGAGGAGATAGTAAATCAAGAAATAAAATCAAATATTATTCCGATTAATGAAACGTTTTATAAACTAGAGTATCTTAATTCTAAATTAAATAGTTTTAATGAAGCTATTAACTTAATAGATGAAATGAGGATTTCAGATAAGAAAAAGGTCATAATTTATTTATATAAATTAAAAAATTCTACAGATGAAACTGATAAGAATTTTGGGATGTCAATAATTTATAATGATTATGAAAAACCT
>CALEHZ010000115.1 GCA_937875715.1 uncultured Campylobacter sp.
TATGGCAAAGAAGATGTGAGAGTGCTATGGATAAGGCAAACTATGAATATGTAGATTATAGCACTCGCTGGAATGGCTTGGCAAGACAGGCTGATAGGCTAGGAATTGCGCCATTTTTGCAATACACTTGGAAGTCTGTGCCAATGGTGGCAAAAAATATTTTAAAAAATCCGCATAGATATGCCATGCTTGGATTTGCGTCTTATTCTATGGGTGGATTATCGCTTTTGGATAGAGAGCAAAAAGATGCTAGCTTAGAAAAATGGGCTAGAAATGGTAATTTTTTGTGGAGTGGTGGTATGCTGCCAAATATGTTTTTTACTGATAGTTGGGTAAGAGTGGGTAAAGGCGATATGGCTGTAAATGTGGGGAGAATTCTGCCTGGTGCTAGGCTTGGGGATTTAAATAGCGTTTTTGGCGGTGGGTTTATATACTCATTTTTTACTGCTATGAATGGTAAAACTAGCCTTGGATATGACTATATAAAAGAAGATGATAACACGCTAGTAGCTGCTGCTAAACTAGCTGAAGAGCTAACTAAAAACTATTTGCCATCAGTTACTATGGGCAGGTATTTTCAAGGCTTTGGCAAAATGGCTGTAAATGAAGTGCTAACTAATCTAAATATAGCGCAAAAATATCACTTGCCAGTAGCAAGAGATAGCAGGGGTAATGATATAAGTGCAATTGAATTAGTGCTAAGAGCGTTTGGTGTGCGTGATATGAGAGTAAATAAAAGCTATCAGCAAAGCTACAATAAAGCTATAAAAGAAGCTAAAAATGCTAAAAAAGATGGCGATTTAGCAAAGGCAAAAGAGCTAGAAGCTAAGGCAAAACGCATAAAAAACTACGCAAAGAGCGAAAATAGAAAACTAAAAGAGCCTAGAAAGTGATGGAAGCGATGCGGTATAGTGATGTTTTATTTATAATTTGTGCTGGGGTGAGCGTGGCTTTAGTCATAGTCTTTATGATGGCAGCGGAGTTCAGCCCTTTAAACTGCGAGCAAAGAACGCCGATAGAAGTGCCAGTGTGTAAGGAGATGAAATGAAAGCATTAAATAAATTTCATAGGGCATTTGAGAAGCAAGCTATTTACAAAGAGCTCTTTTTAGAGTGCGAAAGGGCGTATAATGCTGTCTATAAAGATGAAAAGCGAACTAGCAATCTAAAAAACACGCATGTTTTGGAGCGAAGCAAGCTCTATGTGCCGCTAATCAAAACTACTTGCGATATAATCCACAGCATTTTTAAAACTAGCTTTTTAAGCTCTGGGTGTCCGATAGAGATAAAACGCATTGGCATGAGAGAAGAACACGACCAAGTTTTGCAAAATGCACTAAATGTGCTAGTAAAAAATCACTGGCAAGATATGACACACAAAGTAGGAATAAGCCGTGCGGTGCTCTCAGCTATATATCTGCCTTTGGGCTGCGTTCAAATCTACTGGGAGAATGGCAAGGTAAAAACTAGACATGTAAGCATAAGTGATATAGCATTTGATCCGTGGGCGAATGATATAAGCGACATTGATTTTGTAGCACATAGATGGCATCAAAGCAAGGTGGAATTAAAGCAGAAGTTTGATACTGGATTTTACACACATGAAGACCCTGATAGGCTAATTCACAATGGTGCGTATCGCTCACTCACAAAAGAAGTGTATGAAAGACGCTATGAAAATGGGCGAATTTTTTGGCGACTTAGCACATATATAAATAATTCTAAGGTGCGTGAAGCTATATTTGATACTTTGCCTTTTGCTTTTGGGTATTGCTTGGAAGCGATGCCGCCAGTTTTTCGCACAAATGAAAGCGATGAGACATATGATAACTATATAGGCGTGTATGGCTCAGCTCTGCCGCTAAGGGTAAAAGAGCTACAAAAAGAATACAATATAAAACGCAATCAAAAAATAGATCTAACAGAAGCCATCATAGATCCGCAATATATCGTAGCTAAAAATGTAGGCTCAGTGACCTTTGATGATATATATAAGCGAAATAAAGTAATCAGAGCTGAGCTCTTGAATGGTGCTAGAATAGGCGATGTGATACAGCCATTTCAGCCTGTAAATAGCACTATGGCTCTGGCTGATGAAATAGCTGTGATAAAAGATGAGTATGAGCGTGCCACTGGCATAAATAGCATAATGACTGGTCAAACTTCGCCGTCTGATAGGCGTGCGATGGGTGCGCTGCAAGTAGTAAATGCAAGTAGCTCAATGAGAGTGGAGGCTATGCTACAAACTCTAGCAGATACTATGCTAAATGAATATGCTAGAAAATTTGTAGAATTAGTCTATCAAAATGCTAGTGATGATGAGATAGTAAAAATCACTGAAAACCCTGAAATAATAAGCATAGTAGGCACTCAGCTAGAGCGAGCAAACATGCGACTAGACTTTGATATAAAAACGAACTTTGGCACTACAATCAGCCAAGAGCTTGAAATAAATCAGCTAAATAATCTAATGGGCGTGCTAGCACAAAGTGGGCTAAATGACCCTAAACTGCTAGCACCGCTGCTAAAAGATATGGTGATTTTGATGCGTGGGGAGAATGCTCCAATAGAGCAAATAGATGAAGCCTTTGGGGCTATAATACAAGCACAGCAAGAAGCACAACAAGCACAACTAGCACAGCAAAACGCACAAACAGCAGGACTTTTGGAACAACAACGCTTAAGTCAAATGGAAGCTGACCGCTCGGCTGTAGAAGCCGCTGCTATGGAACAAGCTAGGGCGGTGGCAGAGGCTAACGAAGCAGAGGCGGCGCAAAGGGCAGCCATAGAGAATGCTGCGTATAATGGGGGGCTGTAATGCTCTTTAATGGCGACTGCTATGAAATATTGCGTGAGAAAATCACTGATAATAGTGTGGATTTGGTAGTAACTGATCCGCCCTATGATATAAAAAGCTCGCTAAATGGCGGCGGCGTGCTAAAAGAAAAGCACCATTTAAAAGACTTGAATGCGCTTGATTGCCTTAGTTTTGAGCCTGAGCCGTTTTTAGAGCTACTAACTAGTAAGTTTAAAAATGGCTTTAATGGATATTTCTTTTGTAATAAATCGCTTGTATATCGCTACTGTGCGTGGGCTGTGAAGCATAATTTTTTGTATGATATACTCGTAATGAGCAAGGCAAACCCTGTGCCGTGCGTGAATAATCACCACCTTAGCGACCTTGAATATATCGTGCTCGTCCGTGATAAGGGAGCGCACTTTAATAGCAAACTTGGCGATATGAGTAATTATAAAAAACATTATAGCGTGGTTATCGGCAATGGTGGGGCAAAATCTATGCACCCTGCTAAAAAGCCTGTTGAGCTAATAAAGCGTTTTGTGCGTATTTCTAGTGCGAGTGGTGATGTGGTGTTTGATCCTTTTATGGGCTCTGGCACTACTGGCGTGGCGTGTAGAGAGCTAGGGCGTGAGTTTATAGGAATAGAGAAAGAACCAAAATATTTTGATATGGCTAGCGTGGCTATAAAGGGGGCTTTTGATAAGCGTGAAGTGGGGCTATTTGGCGATATTTATGATTGTTGAATTTTATGAATTTTATAAAATTCAGCCCTTTTTGTAATGGCAAAAGAGCTGAATTTTCTAAAATTATAGCCAAATTAAAAGCGTAACAAACGCAAAGCAGATGGCTAATTTGAAGTTAAAATCATCGCTGATGAAGCTGTAAATCTCTTTCATTTTTGTCTCCTTAATATTATATTTAGGCAGCTTAACGCAAGTGCGATAAGTGCGATGATAAGGGCTAGATAGCTCATTTAGGCTGCCTTTACCAGTTTGTTTAGATATTTATGCCCCCTAGCTTTGCCACCTTTATAGGTCTTGCTTGTAGCACTAAAGATGTCTTTATAGCCTAAAAGAACCGCATTTTCATCATACGCAAACTCAGTTATTGTTATATCGTATGTCCCTTTTGCGTTTTTTATTACATCAATTTCATATGTATATTTTGGAAATTGATCATCGTGTAGTGAAACGGCTCTGTATTCGCCATCTATGTCACAATCGCATTTTACTTTGTAGTTCATTTTTTATCCTTTATTTTAGATTTTTGCTTGACTTTTGCCAAGCGATTTTGTATAATGCCACCCACGCATTTTGCGTGAGTGGCTAATTTAGGCGACTTTGGTTAGCTTTTTAGCGTTTTGTAAAAGGTTTAGGATACTTGCTATAAGACTAACCACAGCCGCAATTAGCGAAATGACTTCGCAACTCATTTGATTTCATCACCTCCTTTCAACAATGATAAGTTAAATATCTGTGTAAGTTTCTAATTTTTAGAAACTTATGCTGGTATTATATCTATTTTTTAGAACTTTGTCAATAGTTTTATTCTAATTTTTAGAAACTTTTTTAAAAAAATATTCTAAAAAGTAGATATTTATGCTATAATTCGCTTAAAAATTAAAGGAATTTTATGAATAATTTAGATTTTGAGAATAAATTAAATGCTTTGAACCTTACTAAGCGTGATTTTAGCAGGCTTTGTGGGCTTGGATATACAAGTGTAGCAGGCTGGAAACAAAAGGACAAAACGCCTGAGTGGGTTGAGAGCTATTTAGAATTTTATGAAAAAGCAAAAAAATATGATGACTTGCAAGAAATGTTTAAGGGGGCAAAATAAGCCGTTTTAAGAGCGTTTAGCACTTTTGCTCGTGCTTTTATACCACTTCAACGTTTAAAACGCTTTATAGCTACAAATGGCTTTTTAATGCTGATTTTAGCGTGGTTTGCGTGGTTGTTTGTGGCTTGGTTTTAGTGAGCGGTCGCAATAATCGCAAAGGCGAAGGCGATTTTTTTCTAGCGTTTAGATGAGAATGCTGACGGACTGGGGGACTTAGGCGGTGTTTTAAAAATCGCACTCCACCCCGTTTTGGCTTGTTTGGCTTGTGGCTTTTGGTAGCGATAAAATGCGGTGGCGTGTGGTAGAAATCGCTTTTATGTGTAGCGTTTTGGCTGAATTTTATGAAAATGTTTCACATAAAGCTTAAACTGAAATGAAGCTTAAAAAATAGCCGTTTTGATTGAAAAGCATAATTTTCAATACAAAATTATTTTTTGCCAAAAACGCACAAAAGCATTATATAATCGTGTTCTTGGCAATTTAAAGACTTTTATCTTTAAGCAAAAAACTAAGCTTAAAGCAGTTTTCAGGCGATTTTGCTTTAAGTTTAGCAAAATAAACGCAGAAAACTTAAAGCAAAAAATGCCGTGAAACAAAAAACCTTAAAGCATTTTTTGATATTTTGCTAGATTTTTCCTGCCGCAATTTTTGAAAATCTCGGCAAAAAACGATAGCGAGCAAGGCAGTTTTTTGCCCTATAATTTTACTGGGGGGGCTATGTCCCCATCGGCGAGTGCGACTAATATACCACGCTAATTTTTTAATTTTTGAATTTTTTAAACTCACGCTCCGCCCAAGTCCGCCAAAGCATTTATTTAAAAGCTAAAAAATCACAGCCTTCGCCCTTAAAAAAAACGAATTTTTTTTATTTTTTTTTGATGACTATATATCGGCATTTGGGCTTATTTTGCTACACAAAAACGCTATTCGTAGCTCTTGACTTTTTACTGGAAAACTTTGAATTCTCTGAAAATTCCAGAAAATTCAAATCCGCTGCAGTTTTGAATTTTCTGAATTTTTTAGAAAATTCAGTTTCGCTGCAGTTAATGAGCTAAAAAATTCAGCTTTGAATTTTCTGAATTTTCTGGATTTTAGAAAATTCAAACTGAATTTATTATTGAAATTTTAGAAAAAGATTGCTAAAATGCGTGAATTTTTTTATTT
>CALEHZ010000116.1 GCA_937875715.1 uncultured Campylobacter sp.
ATAAAATTCACATTTGAATTTTATAAAATTTTAAAAAATTCAAGTTGAATTTTATAAAAACTGAATTTTTTATAAAATTCAGCTAGTTTAAAGGCTGAATTTTATAAAATCACGGCTTTAATTTTTTTGAAAGGATCAAAGATGAAAAAAGACATACATCCAGAATATGTTGAATGCAATGTAACTTGCGCTTGTGGTAATTCTTTTAAAACTCGCTCAAACAAAAGCGAAATCCGCGTAGATATCTGCGCTGCTTGCCATCCATTTTTCACTGGTAGTGAAAAAATCGTAGATAGCGCAGGTCGTGTGGATAAATTTAAGAAAAAATATAATCTTAAATAAGCCTTGCTTTATTTCGTGCCGACACCTATTGGCAATTTAAGTGATATCTCAGCTAGATGCCTGGACATCTTAAAGGCTGGAGAAATCATCATTTGCGAAGATACTCGTGTCGGCAAAAGTCTTTTAAATCTACTTAAAATTGATTATTCTAATAAGAATTTTTTTTACCTAAACTCTCATAATTTTGAAAAATTCAGTTCCACTTTTAATTTAGAAAATTTAAAATCTAAAATCTGTATTTACATGAGCGATGCTGGAATGCCTTGTATAAGCGACCCTGGCTGCGAGCTTGTAAAATTTGCTCAGGATAATGATATAGATTATGAGGTGTTACCTGGCGCAAATGCCCTGCTTTTAGCAGTCGCAGCCAGTGCTTTAGTAGAAAAAGAATTTAGCTTTTTTGGCTTTTTGTCAATTACAAATCCAAAAAGAGAGAGCGAAATTCAAACTGCGTTAAATTCTGCTTTTCCAGCTGTGATTTATGAAAGCCCAAAAAGAATTTTAAGCTTAGTTCAAAAAATTGCTCAAATTGAGCCAGAGCGGAAAATTTTTGCTATAAAAGAAGCTACAAAAAAGTTTGAGATGAAATTTTTTGGTGCGGCTGTCAATGTAGCACAAGATTTAAAAAATTCAAACTTAAATGGCGAGTGGGTTTTGGTAATTGAAGCTGCAAAAAGTCAAAATTTAGGGCAAATTAGCACTAGTGATATAGAAAATTTAGAAATTCCACCAAAGATAAAAGCCAAACTTTTAGCCAAGCTTACTGGAAAAAACGCAAAAAAAATCTACGAAAATCTCATAAAATAACCAAATAATTATTTTTTTTTAGCTATAATCGCAAAATGATTATTTATGGAAAGCAATTATTTTTACACATTTTAAAGAAATACCCTGCCAAAATTAAATCGGTGATTTTGGCAAAAGAGCTGGAAAAAACGCTATTTGCTAGTATTTCAAAGCTTGGTGTAAAGGTGCAAATTGTAGATAATCAAAAAGCTCAGGCTTTAGCCCATGGTGGCAATCATCAAGGTTTTTTAGCTCAAGTTGATGGCTTTGAATTTTCTGCATTTTCAAGCGTGAAAAAGGCTGATAGCGTTATTTTTTTGTGCGGCATTAGCGATGTGGGAAATATCGGCTCTATTATGCGATCTGCTGTAGCGCTTGGCTGCGAGGCTTTGATAATTGCCAATAAACAAGGATTTAGCGATACAGCAATCGCTGGAATGCTACGAACTAGTAGCGGCGCTGGATATGAGCTTGACATTTGTGTGGTAAATGATGATTTAAGCGCATTAAATGAGCTAAAACAAGCAGGATTTACCTTGCTTGGAGCTGATATGAGTGGGCAAGACATAAAGACTTTAGAGCCAAGACCCAAAAAATTCGCACTTTTAATGGGTAGCGAAGATAAAGGAATTGGCAAAAAAGCCCTTGCTAAATGCGATAAAGTTGTCGCAATAAAAATGAAAAACGGCTGGGAGAGCCTAAATGTAGGCGTTGCCACAGCACTACTTTTTGATAGGATAAAAAATGGCTAATGAAATTTTAAGATTAAAAGAAATCGGAGCTTATGAAATAAGCAGAAAAACTAAAATTCCAACTGAGTATGTAGAATACTTGCTTGATGGTAATTTTGCTGAGCTTTCAAAACTAAATGCAAAAGCGTATATAAAAATCATTTCTCGTGAGTTTGATGTAGATTTAAGTGAATATTTAGCGAGCTTTGAGGACTTTTGTGCCCAAAATTCAAATAATGCTAATAAAATTCAAATAAATCCAAGACTTCAAGGTTACGTTGCAAAAGATAGTCATAATTATTTCTTTTGGATTATGTTTCTTTTAATACTTTGTGGTGCTGGAATCTGGGGCTTTAAGATGATAAAAGACTTTGATTTTAGTCAGTTAAAACCTGATTTTTCCAAATATTATGAAAAAAATGTTAGTGAAAATTTAGATACAAATGCTGCAGTTAAAATCCAAGAATTGCCAGCTGTGGAAGAACAACTGCCAGTTTTAGAACAAAATTTAACCCAAGAAGTAAAAATTATAGAAAATTCAAATACACAAATTGAAGAAAATATTACAGAAAATGCTAATCAACTTTCAATCACAGAAGAAGTAGCAAACCGTGATGAAATACCACAAAATGAGATAAACAATATAGCTAAAATCGTGCCTGGTAGAAATGTTTGGGTTGGTATAAAAAATCTTAGTGATATGAGTAAGCGCTCATTTAACTCAAAAGAGCCTTTTGAGGTTGATTTAAGCGGAGATCGCTTGGTAATAACTGGGCATGGCATACTTGATGTGCTAGTAGGCGAAAATAATGAAAGTTATTCTACAAGAGATGCGCTGCGTTTTCATGCTTACGATGGTAAGCTTGAAAAAATCGATTATAATGAATATATAAGACTAAACAAAGGCAAAACATGGTAAGAGTTTTATTTGCTAGTTTGCTTTGTGCTGGGCTATTAACTGCGGCTGATTTAAAAGCAGATTTAGAAGCTTTAATCCAAAATCACCCTGAGCAAATTGAGACAATTTCAAAAAATTCAAATACTTTTATAGATGCTAGAGCAAATGTAAACTACTCTGCGCTTTTAGCGCATTTACGCTCACTTGGGCTTTTAGAGATACAAAACTCAGAAAATTCAACACTAGGTTTTAGCTGCGAACAAGAGAATGTGATTTTGATGATAAACTCAGTATCTGGAGTGCTTAAAAATATGGGATATAAATATTTTTCTACTTCGTGGTTTGAAAATAGTCCTGCTATTTGGCGCATTAGTCTTAGTTCTAGGGCTAATTTAGATGCTGGAATTTTATATAATGAGTTTTTAAAAGCTGGAATTTTTATAAAAAAGCTTAGAAAAGATGGTAATTCTTTCATTTACGAGCTTGATTTAAATAGCGCAAATGTTAAAACTGACGAGCTTTTAGAAACACCGATTAGACCAAAAAACGCTTATTTTCTAAATGTAGGCGGTAAAAAAGCTTTAAATATTAGCGCAAATATTGATGATAACTGGCAGCCTTTTATAAGAATTTTTGATAAAAAGCTTCGCTTGATTAAAACGCAAGAAACAAATACAAAAACAGAGCATTTAAGGCTTGAAGTTCCAAGTGATGGGGCGTATGTTTTGATTGATGATGCTTTTAGTTTAGAAAACATTAAACACGGACTTACAATAACTTTAGAATAAAAATTTAAAATAAAGGAAAAACGATGTTTGACGAAATTAGATTTAATACAATTGAGCGTTTGCCAAACTACGCATTTGCCGAAGTTAATGCTATAAAAATGGCAGCTAGACGAAACGGCGAGGATATCATAGACTTTTCTATGGGAAATCCTGATGGCAGAACGCCACAGCACATAATAGACAAGCTTTGCGAATCAGCACAAAAGGACAAAACTCAAGGATATAGCGCAAGTATTGGAATTTACAAGCTTCGCCTTGCGATTTGTAACTGGTATAAAAGAAAATACGGTGCTGAACTTGATCCAGAGACAGAAGTTTGTGCGACGATTGGCTCAAAAGAAGGTTTTGTTCATTTAGTTACTGCTATTACAAATCCTGGTGATGTGGCTGTGGTGCCAGATCCAGCCTATCCTATACACACTCAGGCTTTTT
>CALEHZ010000117.1 GCA_937875715.1 uncultured Campylobacter sp.
ATATCCCAGAAGCTGTTGTAGGTGGCATTATCGCAGCGGCTTTGTTTTTGGCTTTAAGACTTTTTGGCGATATAAAGCTAGTTTTTGATGGCTCTTTAAAAGACCCTTTAATGCTTGCCTTTTTTAGCTCTATTGGACTTTTGGCTGATTTTGCCTCGCTTAAAAAGGGCGGCAAAAGGCTTTTTATATTTTTAATCATAATTAGCGTGCTTTTGGTCATTCAAAATGTAGTTGGCATCAGCATCGCAAGGCTACTTGGAGAAAACAGCCTAATCGGGCTTTTGGCTGGTTCAATCACTATGAGTGGCGGTCATGGCACTGGAGCTGCGTGGGCAAGTGTGTTTAGCGCAAATCCATATAATTTTAATGGCGCACTTGAAGTGGCGATGGCATCGGCTACTTTCGGGCTTGTCGTAGGCGGCATCATCGGCGGACCAGTGGCTGGATATCTCATCAAAAAGCACAATCTTCACACGCCGCACAAAGACATAGAAAAGCTGCCACCAATCACAGAACTTGAGAGCAAAAAAGAGCGTAAAATCACGCAAAATAGCTTTATTGAAAGTCTAGCTTTGCTTGCTATTTGCTTACTTGGCGGTGTTTTTATCGCTGATTTTGTAAAGGGGCTAAATCTTAGTTTTACGTTGCCGACCTTTGTGTATTGTCTTTTCATCGGCGTTATTTTGCGAAATGGTCTCTCAGCCCTTAAAATTCACGAGGTTTTTGATCGCGAGGTAGGTTTGCTTGGAAATGTGAGTTTGGCGTTGTTTTTAGCTTTTGCTTTGATGAGCATTGATTTGGTTCAGCTTGCTAGCCTTGCGTTGCCGATTTTTAGCATTTTATTTGTCCAAACCATCATTATGATTTTATTTGCGGTTTTTGTTACATTTAGATTTTGTGGGCGTGACTATGACGCAGCCGTGCTAAGTGCTGGTCACTGCGGCTTTGGACTGGGTGCTACGCCAACAGCGATGGTAAATATGCAAGCAGTTTGTAAGCACCACGGAATGAGCCACACAGCCTTCATCATCGTGCCACTATGCGGTGCGTTTTTTATTGATCTTATAAATGCTGTTGTGATAAACGGCTTTTTAAGCTTTTTTTGAATTTTATAAAATTCAGCCACTTCCGTCACCCAGAGTGAGTGAAACAAAGGGAGCAATCTCAGTGAAATAAAGTGAATTTTATAAAATTCATAAAATTCACTTTATTTTTAAAAGCTCTCTTTTTAGTGATTTTTGTGCTAAATTTGTAATTTCGCTTATTAATTCGCCGTTTTTCACTAAATAAACAAAAGGGCTGTGAGCCACGCTAATTTCGTCATTTTTGCGCTCTACTTTATATTTTACGCCGTAGTTTGCAGCGACTTTATCTAGCTCGTTTTGCTCTAATCTTACGCAAATAGCGTCATCTCTAAAATCTTTGGCGTAAATATCGCAGTTTTCTAGGCTGTCACGTTC
>CALEHZ010000118.1 GCA_937875715.1 uncultured Campylobacter sp.
GGTCGTTTGTTTTGCTAGCTACTTCACGCACTAGACCTGCGCCCATATTTTCTAAGCTATCTTTAAGCTCAATTTCTTTTGCTACGCTTACGCCGTCTTTTGTGATAGTTGGAGCACCAAAGCTTTTTTGGATTAGCACATTGCGGCCGCGTGGTCCCATTGTTACTTTTACAGCGTCATTTAGTTTTTTAACACCTGCGTAAAGTTGATTTCTAGCATCATCTGCGAAAAATATTTCTTTTGCCATTTTTTACCCCTTATTTTAAAATTCCTAAAATGTCTTCAGTCGCTAATACCAAATAAGCTTTGCCATCAAGATTTATTTCACTACCTGAATACTTAGCAAACACGACTTTATCGCCTACTTTTACGCCTTCTGCTTCTTTGCTCGCAGCTACTACTTTGCCAGTTTGTGGCTTTTCTTTGCTTGCGTTATCTGGGATGATAATGCCTGTTGCTGTTTTTGTAGCCTCTTCTTCGCGCTCAATTAAAACGCGTTTTCCTAGTGGTTGAAACTTCATTTTGTTCCTTTCTAAAATTGGTTTTTGAAATTTTGATTTTTAGCACTCAGTAAGTTTGAGTGCTAAAAATATAGCACAAAAAATTCTAAATGTCAAGTAAGTTGAGCCAAAAATACTCAACTTTTAAGCAGAATTCTAGAATTCTTAAAGTGGTTTTACTTTATTATATTCTACAAAATCTGCGAATTCATCTTTTAAACGATTAAATTTTTCTTCTTTGGTCTCGTTTAAAAAATGCTCTTTTATTTCATCTTTATTTGGATTTTTGGCTGCTGCGCTTGAATTTTTTGGCGCAGCATTTTTTACCATATCAGCTTTAATAGCTGCTAAATCGCCTAGAAAATCACTCATTGCAAATCCTTGATTTTAGCTGCTGCGATTGCTGCTACTACTTCACTTGCCTCGTCAGCTGTGTTTTCTAAAATATCATCAAGGCGTTCTTCAAGATAGCTTGTATCAAAAAATCCTTTGCGGAAATGACGACGTTTTGAAATTGCGTGCAAGAAAGGCAGGGTCGTAGTCACGCCTTGAATCTTAAACTCATCTAATGCCCTTTCTAGCTTGCTTACAGCTAGTTCGTAGTTGCTTGCCTTTACTATAAGTTTTGCTAGCATTGAGTCATAA
>CALEHZ010000119.1 GCA_937875715.1 uncultured Campylobacter sp.
AGCAGCTACACACCGAGCTATGATCCAACACCTACGCCAACACCGCCGACACCGCCAGAGCCAAAGCCAGTAGTGCTTGATTTTGTCTCTGATGCAGAGCTAAATTTTACCACTGGTAAATATGGCGATAAGCAAATAGATACATCAAAAGTAATAGCAATCAATGGCATAAATGCTGAGCTTAAAATAGTAGGAACTGCTACTAAAGATTTACATCTTTTTATGTCTGGCGGAAAGATTTCTGGCGAGGACTCAAAGGATAAAACTACAATATACATAGGTGGCAGCGAAAATGAAAATGGCAAAATCACAGCTGGTAAAGATGATCTTACAGTTAGCACTGATCTTTTTAATAGTTTGTCTACTGTTAATAAAGCATATGCTAACACTGAAGGTAAAATTACAATAGGTAAATTAGATTCGCTTGAGACTACTATTATTGATTTAGACCTTGTAAAAGCTAATATAAGTGTATGGCAAGTAATAAAGCCAGCAGGTAAATACAATAATATATTGGATTTAGATAATTATTTTACAAATATAAAAAGTGATGATACGCTAGAATACAAAGTTGCAGAAAGCGTAAAAAAAATAAATGGCACAGCTGGAAATGATATTATTTCAATTCAAGGTAAAAGTGCTCAAGGTTTAGATACTGATTTAAGATTGATTAACTTAGCAGATGGCAACACTGGAAAAGATGAAGTAAAATTATCTACATCTACGAATACTTTTGGATATTGGGGAAATGCTGGAAACAATCCAGGGTATTTTCAAATAGATTTAAAACCTGGCGATAAGGTATCAAATCTTACTTTTACTAGTTTTACAACTGCTACAGGCGACACAATAGAGAATGTTTTATCAGGCAAAAGTGCTGGTGGTGCTTACTTTATGACAATTCAAGCAGGTGGCGATACAAATTATTATTTAGTTAGCGATCAAGGAACTACTGCTGGTACTTTAGATAGTCGCGATGTCGTTATAGAAATAATGGGTGCTACTTCAGCCACAGCTAGTGTTGCAGCTAGTGGCAATGAAATAATTTTTGGCTAATTAAAGATTTTGAATTTTTAGCCTAGAATTTTTTGGGCTTTTAGCAAAAAGCCCAAAAAACTAGTCTTTGCCTCTAAAATCTATAAAATTCAAAGTGAATTTTTTAAATCAGCGCTTTGAAATTATAAAGCTTACTAGCCTTTAAATAATCTTCTTTTGTATCGATGCCAAGGCTATTTGTAGCAATTTGCAGCATTGCGATTTTGTGCCCAGCGCTTAGTGCTCTTAATTGTTCTAGTTTTTCTGTGTTTTCTAGGCTATGATCTTGTAGCAAGCAAAATTCTCTCAAGCTAGAAACACAAAATCCATAAATGCCGATATGTCCGAAATATTCATGCTTTAAGCGATCTTTTTCATCTCTTACATAAGGAATAATTGAGCGTGAAAAATACAGCGCATTTGAATTGCTATCAAGCACGACTTTTACGATATTTGGCTCGTTTGCGCTATTAAAATCAATGAGTTTATAGCAGCTTGTCATAAAAGCACCACTCATAAAAGCTTTTTTAGAAAATTCTAAAAAATTCAGCAAATTTTCACGCTCAAAAAATGGCTCGTCAGCCTGGACATTTACCACTATTTCATCATCTTTTAATCCCAAAATCTCACAAGCTTCATTTATTCTATCGCTTCCACTTTGATGATTTGTAGCTGTCATTACAGCTTTTATACCGTGTTTTAGAGCTATTTGTAGCACATTTTCATCATCGCAAGCCACCACCACATCATCGCATAAACTAGCATTTTTTACCGTTTTTACAAACATCGGCAAGCCGCCAATGTCGCATAAAATCTTGTTTTTAAAACGTGTGCTAGCAAGTCTTGCTGGAATAATTATCATTTTAGCCAGCCTTTAATTTGTTCTTTGATTTGCTCTTTTTGGCAGATTGTGCCTTCATTTTGTTCGCTTTGAAATAAAGCGCTAATTTGCTTTGGCAAAATATCGCTAAATTCACTTGCTAGTGTAGTTAGCATGGCTTTTTCATCGCTTATAGAGTTACCCTTTATCGCAGACCACATGCTTGGAGCAAATTTTATCCATTGAGCTGTAGAGGCTACTATATCGCCTTTTTGTGCCATTTTTAGTGCCATAGCAGTATGCGGATCTATTAAATAGCCTTGTTTAGAAAATTCAGCAATTATCTGCTTACATTGCTCATCTGTGGTAAAATCAGCGTAAAAAATCTCTTGAATCTTGGCTAGTTCATCTTTGCTTAGCTCGTATTTTTTGCTAGTATTTAGGCTATCCATAAGCTCTTTTGTTCGTTTGGCACCAAAAAGGTCAAATAGCAAACGCTCAACATTTGAACTAATCAAAATATCCATCGCAGGCGCAATCGTGCTAATTAGCTCTTTTTTGCTAATATCGTAAATGCCAGTGTTGAAAAGCTTGGTTAGCACATTATTTTCATTTGAGGCAATGCCGATTTTTTCTATCGGCGCACCCATTTTTTTGGCATAATATGCGCCCAAAGCATCGCCAAAATTTCCACTTGGCACAATGATATTTTTAGGATTTTGCTCACTTGTATCACTTGCGATTAGCGCATAAATGTGATAAATTATTTGAAATAAAATTCTGCCAAAATTAACTGAATTTGCTGCGCTTAATTTTAGATTTTTACTAGCCAAAAAGCTCTTAAAATCATCATCAGCAAGCAAAGTTTTAAGTGCTTTTTGCGCATCATCAAAATTGCCTTTTATGCCAAGAACTTTTAAATTTTTTGTTTTATCGTATGAGAGCATTTGAAGGCGCTGAACCTCGCTAGTGCCGCCATCAGGATACATACAAAGCACTTTTACATTTTTGCTTGTTTTAAATGTTTCAAGTGTGGCTGGGCCAGTATCGCCACTGGTGGCTACGATTATAAGGTAATTTTCATTGTTTTTGCTAGCAATTGTATTTAAAATCTCGCCAAAAGGCTGTAGCGCCATATCCTTAAAAGCACGAGTTGGACCATGCCAAAGCTCGTTTATAAAAATTCCATTTACTTGGTGTAACGCAATTGCCTTGCTATTATCAAAATTATCATAGCGGCAAAGCGCCTTTTCAAACTCACTTAAAGGCAGATCAAAATCAAAGCTTTTGATAATTTCCAAGCTTAGTTTTTTATAGTCGTTTTTATACTCGCAAAGTGCGCTATAATCAAGCTTTGGCAAAGTCTCTGGTGCCCAAAGTCCGCCATAAGCACTCATAGGACTTAAAAGTGCTTTACTAAATGCTAAAAATTCCTTCTGTTGCCCTTGGTTT
>CALEHZ010000120.1 GCA_937875715.1 uncultured Campylobacter sp.
AAAATTCGTGCGTATCTTGAAATTGCGCAATGGATAAAATACGACGGCTTTACAATAGAGGATATAGCAGAGATACTGCGCGCAGTAAATAAAAAGTGTTTAGAAGTGCGAGGCGTAACCGCAAGCGAACTTATGGCGCAGAAAGCCTGTGATGAAAGGACTAAAAATGAGAGCGTATAAAATAGACATAAATACTACAATTATAAAACAACTAGAAGTATATAATAGTGATTTTATAAGCTATGATAAAGCTGAAAAAACTGCTAAGCGTATAGCCGATGAAAGCATACAAGATATATGTCAAAAATACGACATTGAGAGAGAATAGGATAAAAAATGATAATTTCAGTAATAAATAAAAAAGGTGGCGTGGGTAAAACTTCTTTTGCATTCTCAATAGCAAAAGATCTTGGACTTTATTTACAAAGCAACGATGCGAGTGTAATAGAAAGCATTTATCCAAACAAGGCTAAAATCATAGAAGAGCCGAAGCTTTGCGACAATTGTGTTTTTGATTTTGGCGGTTTTGTGAGCAAAGGTGTGTTAGAAATAGCCAAAGAGAGCGATTTTATTCTAGTGCCTTGCGTATCGCATTATAATAGCATTTTACGCACTATTGAAACAATAAAAGAAATCAAGGCTGTAAATGACAATATTATCGTGCTAAATACAAACTTTACACAAGAAAACGCCAAAGAACAAGTAGAAAATTTGCTAAATGAGCAATTTGACAATCTAAGATTTTTTAGATTTAGACAATCTAGGATTTTAGAAAATTCAGTTGCTAGTGCTTCAAGCTTTTTGGAGTTAGCAAATGAAAATCCACTTGCTAAGGTTTCATATAAGAATTTTATGAGCGAATATGAAAAATTACTTAATATATTAAAAAATATTTAAAACATTTTTTAATATATTTAATATTTTTTAAGTTTATTTATAGTAAAATGTCCTATTAGTTTTATAAAGGAGAGCAAAAATGCTAATCTATACTTTACAAATAGAAAATGAGAATGAAAAAATCATAGAAAAAATAAAAAATTTCGCAGATGAAATAGGAGCTAAATTAAAAATCAATAAGCCACAGCTAACAGAAAATGGCTTTACCGAAGAATTTGAAAAAGAGCTTTTAAGAGAGCTTGAAGAAACTGAAAGACTGGCTACCGAAGGAAAAATAAAAAAATATACTGATATTGATGAACTTTTTGCTGATTTGGAGAAATGATGATATACGAAATAATCCACACAAGCACTTTTAAAAAAGAATTTTTAAAACTAAATCAAAAGCAAAAAAATAAATTAAAAATAGTTTTAGAAAAATTAAAAAACAATGAAGCCCTAGAAATAAAATATAAAGACCACAAACTAAAAGGAGATATGGAAAATTTGCGTGATTGCCACATAGAACCTGACTTAGTTTTAATTTATGCGAAAGATAAAGAAAAGCTAATTTTAACAGCACTTAGAATAAATACACACAGTAATTTAGGCTTAACTGGCAAATAATACGAAATAATATTAAAAACTTAAATAATATTAAAAACATTTTTTAAAGTTTTTAATATTATTTAAGTTTATTTATTGTAGAATAATGATTTAAAGAAAAGGGAGAATAAATGGCAACTTTAATGGAAAAAGATGTTTTGATTGAAATGACAATGGCTACGATAGCCAAGATTTCAAGGGCTGTATATAAAAACACAACAACTAAAGAAGAGAGTAAGGCAGACAATAGATGGCTTTGGGATTTAAGAGAAAAATTATACGCCAGTAGCGAGCGGGAGTGGGATTATGACGCCACATTAACACAAATAAAAGAAATCGGAAATAAATATCAAGGCGAACTATGAGTGATGATTACACTATTAAATACCCATTTTCTAAGCTTGAATTAGAAAATAGATTTTATGATATATGGGAAAATTTAACAGCAAATTTTAAAGCAACACAAAATCCAAAAGCTTATGTTCTAGGTGGTCAGGCAGGTGCTGGCAAAAGTGTAATGATTGATAAAATATTTCAAAATGAATTGCAAAGTAATGCTGTTATAATAAGCGGTGATGATTACAGGCGTCATCATCCAAACTATAAACTAATCCAAGAACAAGAGGGGCTTTTGTCAGTAAAATACACTCAGGCATTTTCAGCTAAAATAACTGAAATGCTTATACAAAAAGCCAGTGATGAAAAGTATGATTTAGTTATAGAAGGAACTTTTCGCACCGCAAACACGCCGCTAAAAACGCTAGATATTTTAAAATCAAAAGGATATGAAACTCATATTGCTATCATAGCGACACCAGCTAGAATAAGCAGAGCTTCATGCCTAGAAAGATACAAAAAGCAATTTTTAGCTGATCCAAAAATGGCTAGATTTACAGACCCAAAAGACCACGATGTTGTGCTAGAAAATATTGTCTCAAATGTAAGTGAAGTGTTTTTAAGTGGTAAAGCCGATTTTATTAGTCTATATACAAGAGATGAGATTTTATATAATAATGTAAAATTTGAAGCTAAAAATGCTAATGAAATAATTGAAAGTATTGGCACAGATCTAAAGAAAAATTTAGGCTTAGAGTTATATGAAAAAATGAAAGACATAATTGCTTTTAATGAAAGAAAAGAATTAAAAGAACTGGGCAAAATTAGCTTTGATAAAGATTTAGAAAAATAGTATTTAAAACTTTTTTTAATGTATTAAACATTTTTTAAGTTTATTTATTGTAAAATTATCCTATTATTTTTACTAAGGAGTTCAAATGACTGACGCAATATTGATTAGAAGCATTGATTTATCTAGGGCTAGTTTGGATGAAATTATTTCAGTTTTAGAAAAAAAATTTGGCTCTCTTTTGCTAACAAAAAAGATAGATGAAGATATTGTTAATAAACTGGAAGATTTGGAAGACGCAAAAGCTGGAGAAGAAGCCTACAAAGAATATTTAAATAGTGGCAAAAAAAGCTACCCTGCAGATGAAGTATTTAAAATGGCTGGGATTGAATGAAAGTTGAATTTACAGACACAGCGACAAAAAAATTCTTAAAATTGGATAACAATATTAAAAAACGAATAAAGCAATGGCGTAGCAAAATTGAGGCACTTGATAATCCAAGAGATGTTGGTAAGCCGTTGACCGCTAATCTTGCTGGGTTGTGGCGGTATCGTGTGGATTTTTATCGCTTAATATGCAGTATAGAAAATGATAAATGTTTAGTTCTGTGTGTGGACATTTGTAAGCGTGATGTAGCATATTCAAAAGAAAATGTAAAACAAATTTTAAAAACATTGCAGGATTATAAAGAAAAGGATAAGGAGCTATGATGTTTGCTGAAATAGTTCTTGCTATTGGCGTTCTAGGTATTTTTATTGCTATTCTTAATATCATGAGAATTGCTTTAAAAGCAAGTAGTCCTGCTATTTAAATAACGAAGGAGAAATAATGGAAAAACAAGATTTCAATGCCATACTTAGCGAGGCAAGTAAAAGTGGAGTTACCACTCAAAAAACTTTTGAAAAGGCAAGTAACGCCAAAAAGGTTGGTAGAAAAGCAAAGAGTGAGAGTGAGAAGTCATCAGAGCGTGTATTGCTTTATTTTACACGAGATGAGCTTAATGCTTTGACTCTTATTGCTGATAGAGATTTCATGGGTATGTCGGCACAAGCTGTAGCTAAACAAGTGATTTTAAACTTTATCAAAAATGGTGGCAGATAAGCAAAGATTTAATTAAAAATGCTATACTTGAACGATTAGACTTTGCTAAATAAAATAAGGAGATATAAAATGAAAAAGGTTTTACTTACAAGCGTAGTTGTTGGATTATTTCTAGCTGGATGTGGCGAGAGTTTGCCAAAAGAAATTACAGAACATGCTAATTTTAAATCATGCCAACAAGTAGAGAAAAATCTACTTACAATTCAAAGTAGTTTTGAGAAAGATGAAAAAGAAATATTTTACAAACAATGTAACGAAAATTATAATAGACAGATGATTTATAAAGAGATTTTTGATGGTGGTGAAGATTTTTTAAGAATGAAGGATCTCTTATTAAACAAATTTCATAAAAAATTTAATTCAATTAAAAAAGCAATTGATGAGTATAATGATATAAAATTTATTGATGTTCAAATGAATAAAGGTTTTGATACTAGTAAATGGCTAGAGGATTAAAACAAGGAGACAAAATGAAAAAAATTTCATTACTTACAACAAGCGTAGTTGCTGGATTATTTCTAGCTGGATGTGGCGAGAGTTTGCCAAAAGACATTACAGAACATGCTAATTTTAAATCATGCCAACAAGTAGAGAAAAATCTACTTA
>CALEHZ010000121.1 GCA_937875715.1 uncultured Campylobacter sp.
AGTAGCGTTTGTAGCGATTGGTTGAGTTTCGCCAAAGCCAGTAGTGCTGATTCTATCAGCTGTTACGCCATGAGCTTGAAGTACTTTTGCTACAGCGATTGCTCTACGCTCTGAAAGTTTTTGGTTGTAAGCTTCGCTACCAACACTATCAGTGTGGCCTTCTAGGATTACTCTATAATCAGGATTTGCAACTAACAAATCAGAAACTTCACGGATTTTTGCTTCGTATTCTGGTTTGATTTTATCGCTATCAAATGCGAAATTTACACCAAGATCAAGGCGGATAACTTTCTCACAGCCCCACTCATCAACAACATGACCTTTTGGAGTGCCTGGGCAGCGATCTACATTGTCTAATACGCCATCGCCGTCCTCATCGCCGATTACTGGCTCAGCAGCTGGCATTTCTACTGCTCTCTCGCCTAAGCCGATACCTAGACCTAGAGTGTAAAGTTGTTTATCTTTTCCGTGTTTAAAGCCTACTAGCTCTCTAGCTTCTAGTTTAAGAGCTACTTGATCAGTGATAGCAAAGCGAAGACCAAGACCTACTTGACCAAAGCCACCATTTTCAGCTTTGTCAGCTGAGTGTTGGAAGTGTTGATATCCTACACCAAGTAGTCCATAAATACCGAATTTATCAGTAACTTCCCATAGTTTTACTAAATCTACATAAACTCTGAAAATATCAGTTTTATCAGAGTGATCCTCGTATGGAAGACCCCAGTAGCCCCAGTTACCCCAAGTGTGGTAGCCCTCATCTTTATACTTTACTCTTGGAGCATACTCAGCGCCTAGCTCGATTTGAGTTAGCCAAGGTAAATCCAAGTTTTTAGCTATTCTAGCACCAAAGAATCCTTCATCTTTTGTGCCTTCGCTAGAGTGACCATAGCCAATAAGTGGAGTAAGCTCATACTCATACTTACTAGCACCAAAAAGCAGACTTGCTGCACAAAGTGCGATTGCAACCTTTTTCATTTTTTTCTCCTTGTGAAAAATTTGTGAATTTCAAGGCGGTATTCTACACTTTTAAAGCTAAAAAAAACTTTAAATTCATTCAATAAAGCATAAATTTAAGTAATAATTTTTATTGTTTAGCTTTAATTTAAACTTATTTTACTATAATTTCACTTGTCAAATTTTTCACACAAAAGGAGAAAACATGAAAAATGTTGTAAAACAATTAAACCAAATCCAAGCCGATGCACACGCATTTTATGTAGCATTTCACGACTATCACTGGAATGTAAAAGGACTACAATTTTACTCAATCCACGAGTATACTGAAAAAGCCTATGATGATATGGGCGATTTGTTTGATGACATGGCAGAGCGCGCTTTGATGATAGGCGGTAAGCCACTTAGCGCAATTGATGAGATTGTAAAAACTGGTAAATGCGCACCAGTTGAGGCAAAAGGCAGCTACAGTGCTGAAGAAGTGCTTGTAAATATGAAAAAAGCTTATGAGCATTTAACAAAAGAGTTTAAAAAACTTGAAGAAATCGCTGAAAAAGCAGGTGATACTACAACTGTGACAATGGCACAAGATGGCTATGGCAAGCTTGAAAAAACACTTTGGATGCTAAATCAAGCATTAGCAAAATAAGCTTTAAATTTTGTGGCTGAATTTTATAAAATTCAAAAAATTCATAAAATTCAGCCGTGAATTTTATAAAATTCATAAAAAGCAGCAGTGTTTTAGCACTGAATTTTATAAAATTCATAAAATTCAAATTGTTCGTCATTGCGAGGATAGCCAAAGCAATCCCAGTGAAAATAAAGTGAATTTTATAAAATTCATAAAATTCAAACTCTACAGCTTAGAATTTTTAGAAAATTCAAAGTCAATTTTTTTAAAAATTCATATTTTCAAGTTCGTCTAATTCTTTTAAATGCTTTGATTTTAAAGCATTTAAAAGCTCTAAATTTTGCTCTTTGATTTTATCAAAATTAAGCAAAATCTGGCGTAAAAACTTGCTTATAAAAGGATTTGAGCCTACGATTTCATCTTCAAATTCATAGTAGCTAAGCTCTGTTAAAATGCGCTCTTTGGTCTCATTTAAGCTCGGAAAATATAGGCTAAAACTAAGTGGGTCGCTCTCAAAATTTTTTCTTTGATTTTGCGATTTTTGAGAGATAAATGAAAGTGCTAAGCGCAAGGCATCCAAAAAATTCGTTGAAATTTTGATGTTAATTTTCTCAAAAAATAAATCCAGCCTTGTAAGCTTATTTTCAATTTCACGCTCATAATGTAATATAAAAAGCGCATAAGTATCGCAGCTAAACTGCCTTATATTAGCATATAGCAAATCAGAGTGTAATAAATCTGCCTTTTGCAAACTCTCATATTTTGCCTTAAAATCAAGCGCAGATTCTCTAAGTTCATTAAAAAGTTCGCTTAAATCTGCCTTAATTTTATCTTGTAAAGAGCTAAAATTTCTTTTTAATTTATTAAAGAGTTTTTTTACATTTTCATTATCGTAAAGCAACGCATTTAAGGCGCTTTGCTCGTTTAAAATTTGGGCTTTGTAAGTGAGTTTTTCTATTTTTTGTCCAAAAACATTTTTTTTGCTTTTAAAAAATTCACACTCATGCTCGCTAATATGCTCCATCACAAGCTTTGCGATAAACTCAGCATTATTTTTAATCTCATCAAAAATCAGCGCAAAACTAGATTTATAAGCATTTTGCCCTTCTTCCAAAAAATTCTCATATTTTTTATGAAAAGCTAAAATCAAGCTCTCAAGTTCGCCCAAAATCCCTAAAATTCGCTTTTGCTCACTTTTCATACTATCTATAATTTCACGCATATTTTCTTTTATAAAGCCCTCTTTATCAAAAGCCTTTAAAAACTTGCGTATTTCATCAAAACCGCTATTTTTATCACCCATTAGCTCAAGCTTAGCCGAAATTGGCAAAATTGCGCTGAAATATTTATTATAAGTTACTTTGCAGTGTTCTAAAACCCTAGCAATTTCATTTTCATTTAATTTATCCTTTTGATTTAAAAGGCAAAGCGCATGATTTTTTAGCCTTTTTGGTAGCATTTCAAGCTCTTTTAGCTCGCCAGCACGCGCTGCATTGTCAATTAAACTTAGCCAAATAATTCCGCTGCAAACTTCTAAAATTTCTAAGGTTTCGTTCGTATCTTTGTGACTACGAGAGTTTAGCCCTGGTGTGTCTATGAAGCTAATTTGCTTTAAAATTTCGTTTGGAAGATGAATATATAGTGCTTTTACGGCTTTTAAATCCAGCCTTTGGTCTACAAAACTAGCAAGTTTGCTAATTTCAAAAAATTCTTCTCTGCCGTCTTCGTAAAGTGCTTTTAAAAAGCTTTGCGGTGCGTATTTGATAAAAGTGGGCTTTGCAGTCACTGGTATCACGCCTGTGGGCAAAATATCAGCGCCCAAAATTGCGTTTAAAAAGCTTGATTTGCCAGAGCTAAACTGCCCAACTACACCCACAAGCAAAGGCTCGTAAAACAAAGCATTTATCGCATTTAGCCGCTCTTTTAGCTCAGCGCTTGGCGCCCTTGAAGGCTCGGTTAAATACGCACAAAAGCGATCAAAATCTCCCTTAAATCCAGCCTCAAAACTCTTTTTATAAAATTCATTATATTCAGCGATAAAAGCTTTTAGCATTGTTCTAATCTTTCTTTAAGCTCATTTAAAGTTTTTAAATTTTCTAAGCATTTTTGCTTTTGTAAGACAAGTTCTACGCTGCCACTATTTGCGTCATTTAAGGCTTTTAGTATTCTTGAATTTTTTGCCTGCGACTCTGCTTTTAGCTCAGAAAATTTTAAGCTTAAATTTTCTTTAAATTCTTTGCTAAATTCACAAAAAAGAGCAGAAATTTGCTCAGTTAGGTTTAAATTAAGCAAAAATTGTTTTGAATTTTCTGTGAGTTCATTATTTGCTTTTTGTAAATCACTTCCAAACTTTAAATACTCTTTAAAGCCGGTAAAATCAGGCTCAAAAGCTATTTTGTCAAGATAGTTTTTAAACTCTGGCATTGTAAAATTAAAATCAGATAAAAGTTCGTTTAAAACAAGGCTAAAACTTAGAAGTTTTTGCTCTAAGCCTTGTTTTTGCTCTCTTAATAAATCAATCAAAAAGTCTTTAAATGCGCTATTTGCGATAATAAAAAGGCGATTTTCATCCACTTTTTCTTTTTTGGAAATTTTATATTTTACCTCGCTTATCACTCTATCTGCGATTTTGCTTGAAATCATCGCTATATCGCTTTGGATGTTTATTTTTATATTTGTAATTTGCTTAAAAATTTCAGCGATCTTCCTGCTTGCTTTTTCTAAATTTTCTAGCTCTTTTTCCTGTTGCGCTTTTAAGGCAAGTATTTCATCGTTTGCCGAAATGCCAGCTAGACTAAACGCCCTTGATTCTTTTTCAAAACTATCTAAAAGTTCGCTTAAAATTAACGAAATTTCTTTTTTAAAAGAGCCTAAAACAAGAGCGGCTTTTTTGGAATTTTGCCCAAAAAAACTTTCAAAAATATAGGCTTTAAGCTCGTTTATACCGGTATTTTTAAGAGCTGAAATTAAAAAATATTTTACATTTTTAGCAAGTTCTTCATTTATTTCATCAAGTTCAGCCATGATGCTTTTTTGCGTGTATTCTAGCACGCTTTCTTGCTCGCTAGCACTTAGCTTGTCAATATGACTTAAAAGCACCAAAATTTCGCTATTTTTGGTATTTAGCACAATATTTTTTAAAAACTGCATATCTTTTTTGCTACAAGCCTGTGCGCTATTCATTAGATAAATCACGCTATCGCAGTTTTTTAGGTATTCACAGCTTAGTTTTTCACGCTCTACAATAGCATCGTCAATGCCAGGCGTATCAATGATATTTATATCTTTTAAAATCTCGCTATTTAGCCCTAGAGTGCAGCATTTGACATATTTTGCTAGCTCGCTATTAGCAGCTGTAAAATTATGAAGCTCACTAAAATCAACCATTTTATTTTCTAGTTCTTTTTTTGGCAAGTTATTTTGTTCGCAAGGTTTAAAAAATTCAATCATCGCAAAAGGGCTTTTAGCATGCTTTAATACGCAAATACTAGCAGTTTGAGGTATGTTTGAGACGCCTAGCAGATTTTGTCCAATTAGCGCATTTAAAAGGCTTGATTTGCCAGCGTTAATCACGCCACTAACAGCTATATTAAAGCTAGAATTATTCGCGCAAATCACGGCATTTTCTAGCCTTTTGGCTAAAATCTCATCGCAGAATTTTTCAAGTTCTTGCGCAATTTCATTTAAGGCAGATAAATTCCTATGAAATGCTTTGTTAGCCGTGTTTTGAATCTTAATTTCATCAAAATTAAACGAAAGCAAAAAATTATTTAAAAGTTCAAAAAATTCAGCGCTCAAAATATCCTCGTTTTTAAGCGTTTTAAGCGCAAATATCACATCGCTGCGCCTGATTTTAAGCCTGCTTATACTAAGCAAAATCCCAGCTTGAGCACTTTGAATATTGTATTTATTTAGCTCTAAATTAGAAGTTTTTAAAATTTCTTTGAATTTTTTAAGACTGGCAAATCTGGCAAAATTTTCGCTATTACAAGCGAGCAAAATAGCGGCTATTTGGCTATCAGAGCTAAATTCTTTGCTAAAATCAAGCTTTAAAAGCTCCACGCCCCAAAGGCTTTTTAAAACATCTTTTATTTCCAAAATAATTTTCCTATAATTCTAAGAATTAAAAAGCCTAAAATAGCGATGAAAATAATCATAGAGCAATGTGCTAGGCTTAAAAACTCATACTGTGGCACCAAATACCAACCGCTGCTATAAAGATCTACAAAAAATCTTTGAAATGCCGTTAAATTCGCATCCATTGGCACTTCTGGCGCATCAAATCCACAAAGCGCTTTTGGTTCAAACATATCGTTCCACCACTCATGTAAAGGCAGATTAAAGTGAAAATTTGGCAGCAGTTTACAGCCACTAATGCCAAAAATATCGCCTGAAATGATGCTATTTTTGATTTTAATTAGTTCGTAAGAAGAAAATATTCCATAAATTGTGCCGTATAAAACGAGCAAATAAGCAAAAAATTTCAAAAATTTTGGCAAAAAAATAGCCAAAATAGCACCCAAAAACACCACAAAAAACGCATAGCGAATATAAACACAGCGCTCACAAGGCATCATAAAAAGCAAATGTTGGAAAATAACATGAGCCATAAACACGCTAAAAACGCAAATACAAGCAATCAAAAGCCAAAAATGATTTGATTTTATAAAAGTTTTCATAAGGCTAATTTTACTAATATTTTGTAAATATAAATGAATTTTTTGGCTGAATTTTTTAAAGTAAATTTTATAAAATTCACTTTAAAAAATTCAAATCGCCGCAGTGCTAAAAAGGTAAAAAATTCA
>CALEHZ010000122.1 GCA_937875715.1 uncultured Campylobacter sp.
GCAATAAAACTAAAATTTAGAAATTTTAGAATTCCAAATTTTAGAAATTACTGATTTTTAAAATGTGGAATTAAAAGAAAGGATAAAAGATGAAAATACTAAAAAGAGCCTTGACCTTTGAAGATGTGCTTCTAGTGCCACAATATTCGCAAATATTGCCAAAAGAAGTAAGCTTAGAGAGTAAATTTACGCAAAATATCAGCCTAAATATCCCGCTAGTCTCAGCTGCTATGGATACTGTGACTGAGACACGCGCGGCTATTGCTATGGCGCGCCTTGGGGGCATTGGCGTGATCCACAAAAACATGGATATAGCAAGTCAAGCAAGACAGGTAAAAAGAGTCAAAAAAAGCGAAAGCGGGATTATATTTGACCCTGTTTTTGTGCGTCCTGACGAGAGCGTATCACACGCGCTTGATATAATGAGTGAGTATCACATCTCTGGTGTGCCTGTGGTGGATGAAAACAAAATTTTGCTTGGAATTCTTACAAACCGCGACTTGCGCTTTGAGAAAAATTATGAGCGAAAAGTAAGCGAAGTGATGACAAAAATGCCACTAATCACCGCTCCAAAGGGCTGCACGCTTGATGATGCAGCAAAAATCTTTGCTGGTAATAAAGTAGAAAAACTGCCTATCGTAGATGATAATAACAAACTAGTAGGCTTAATCACCATAAAAGATCTAAAAAAGAAAAAAGAATATCCAAACGCAAATAAAGATGAGCTTGGCAGGCTTAGAGTAGCAGCTGCTATTGGTGCGGGAGGCTTGGATAGGGCTTTGGCTCTGGCTGAGGCTGGGGTGGATGCGCTTGTTATGGACTCAGCTCACGGACACACAAAAGGCATAATTGACACGCTAAAAACTATCAAAAAAGAGCTTCCAAACCTTGATATAGTAGTGGGCAACATAGCAAATCCAGCTGCGGTAAAAGACCTCATAAACGCAGGCGCAAACGGCATAAAAGTAGGTATCGGCCCAGGCTCGATCTGCACCACTCGCATCGTTGCAGGTGTGGGCGTGCCACAAATCACAGCCATTAGCGACTGCGCCGAGGCT
>CALEHZ010000123.1 GCA_937875715.1 uncultured Campylobacter sp.
GATAAGGTCAAAAACGAAAAATTTAGCACCCGTTTTTGACCATTATGCCAAAAATCTAAAATTCATCATCGCTGGTGGTGAAGTGCTAACCCCGCTAAACACACCAAAAACTCTAAGGCTATATAATGGATATGGCCCAGCAGAGTGTGCGATGATGATAACAGGCTTTATCGTGGATAAAAAATATAAGTTCAATCCTATCGGCAAAGCAAATCCAAATACTAGAATTTACTTAGTAGATAAATTCGGCCGTCTTGCTCCAAATGGAGCTTTGGGCGAAATCTGTATAGCAGGAGCACAAGTAAGCCGTGGATATATAAATAATCCAGAAAAAACCAAAGAAAGCTTTGTGCCAAATAATTTTGAGAAAATTCAAGGCTATGAGACTTTATATAAAACCGGAGATATAGCTAGAATTATGGCTGATGGTAACTATCAAATTCTAGGCCGTGCCGATAAGCAAGTAAAAATCCGTGGATATAGAGTAGAATTAAGTGAGATTGAAGATATAATTTCTAGCTTTGAGGGCATAAAAGAAAATAGAGTTATAGCAAAAACTAGTAAAAACGGCGCAAAATATTTAGTAGCTTATATAGTAAGCAATAAGCAAATTGATATAAAAGAATTAAAACATTTTATTTCTAAATCAAAGCCTATGTATATGGTGCCTAGCTTCATACTTCAAATTCCAAAAATTCCACTTACGCAAAATCATAAGCTTGATGAAAAGGCGCTGCCAGAACCACTTAGCGCTAAAAAAGATTTTGCTATGCCAAAAAACATTATTCAAAATAAGCTATATGATGTTTTAGGCGAGGTTTTGGGGCATAAGAATTTTGGCATTGATGATAATATTTTTGAAGTGGGCTTAAACTCAATTTTGGCTTCAAAGTTTTTGATAAAGTGCCTAAATATCAATGTTAAACTAAACTACAAAGACATTTTTACGCATCAAAGCATAGAAAAATTAAGCAAATTTATTGATGATAAAGTAGAAGTAAAGCTAGAAAAAGTAAAAACCGAACCACTTCTAGCAAATAATATAATCCAAAATAACGCAAAAATCAGCACTCACGAACTAGGCGTCGTTTTGCTAACTGGCGCAAATGGCTTTTTAGGAATTCACATTTTAAAAGAATTACTTGAAAGTGGGCATAAAGTCATAGCACTAATTCGCCCAAAAGATGGTAAAAGCGGCCAAGAAAGGCTCAAAGAAT
>CALEHZ010000124.1 GCA_937875715.1 uncultured Campylobacter sp.
AAAATTAACTTTATAAGCTACATTTAGTTAAATTTAAGTTATAATTCTCAAATTTTTTTCAACAAAGGAGTCCATTATGAAATGGAACAGTTTTGATACGCGCTGGATGCTATCGCTATTTGGCACAGCAGTTGGCGCGGGAATTTTGTTTTTGCCGATCCGTGCTGGAACGGGCGGCTTTTGGCCTGTTGTGGTTATGTGCTTCATCATCTTTCCTATGGTGTATCTAAGCCACAGAGCACTTAGCCGCTTTGTTTGCCAAGCCACAGGCGAGAGCAGCGACATCACAAACGCAGCTGAGGAATATTTTGGCATGAAATGGAGCGTTTTTATCTCTGTTTTATACTTCTTTGCGATTTTTCCTATCTGCTTAGCTTACTGCGTGGGAATCACAAACACATTTGAGAGCTTTTTGGCAAATCAAATTCTGCCGCTTCTAGGCAGCGATAGCGGACTTGCAACACTTTTTGATGGAACAAAATTCACTAGCTTTTGGCGCGCTGTGGCTGTATTTGTGCTAGTTAGCGCATTTATGGGCGTTATGCTATTTAGCGAAGAGCTTATTACAAAGGTTTGTGAGCTTTTGGTTTACCCACTTTGCGCTGTGTTGTTGATTTTCTCACTTTATCTTATACCTCATTGGACTACAGCAGCACTTACAAATGTGCCTAATACTAGTGAGTTTATAAATGTAGTTTGGCTAACTATGCCTGTGCTTGTTTTTGCCTTTAATCACTCGCCTGCGATTTCTACTTTCGCACTTAGCGTAAAAAGAGAGTATGGCGATAATTCAGTACAAAAATCAAACTCAATTTTATTTGGAAATGCTGTGTTATTGCTTTGCTTTGTTATGTTTTTTGTATTTAGCTGTACTTTATGCCTAAGCCCTGCTGAACTAGCTGAGGCAAGAGCACAAAATATACCAGTTTTAAGCTATTTTGCAAACAAACTAAATAATCCAATAGTTAGCTACGGCGGCCCATTGATTGCGTTTTTAGCTATTACTACATCATTCTTTGGACACTATTTTGGCGCTAGAGAAGGTGCTCACGCAATTGTGCGAAAAATCGCTAAAATAAACGGCAACGAAAATCCAAACCTTGAAAAAATAGGCAAATACACTGGTTTTACAATGTATATAATCATGCTAATTGTAGGCTTTTTAAATCCTAGCGTTTTGGGCTTTATTGAGGATTTAGGTGGTCCAATTATTGCTGCGATTTTATTTTTGATGCCTATGATTGCGATTTGGAGTGTTTCTAAGCTAAAGAAATTCAAAAATCCTGCGCTTGATGGCTTTGTGTTTATAACTGGAATTTTGACAATCGTCACTATAATTTACAAAATGCTTTAAGGGCAGAAAATGGGCAGTAATTTAGATATTTTCAAAATCGGCGTGGGGCCATCTAGTTCTCATACTTTAGGTCCTAATCTCGCTGCTTTGCGCTTTTTGGATTTGATTGACAT
>CALEHZ010000125.1 GCA_937875715.1 uncultured Campylobacter sp.
AAATTCATGCTTGAATTTTTTGAATTTTATAAAATTCATAAAATTCAAGCTAAAAAATTCAGCATTATTAAAGTTTTTAAAAATTCCAAAAAATTCAAAAAATTCAGCAGTTTTATATCATCTTTTGCTATAATCATACAATTTTTTTTAAGGATTTAAAATGACTTGGAATTTAGGTGAATTTTTTAGCAATGAAAGCCAAGCAGACGAGCTTTGCGCAGAGCTGTTAGCAAAAGCTAAGGACTTTGAAGAAAAATATAAAAATAATTTATATGATTTGGATGATGATGAATTTTTAGCTAGTTTAAAAGAGTATGAAAGCATACATGAGCAATGCTCAAAGGTGATGAGCTGGGCGCATTTGGGTTTTGCTAAAGATACAAGAAGTGGCGCAAGGCTAAGCAAATTTGAAGAACTTTGCGTAAAAATTGAAGAAAAATTGCTTTTTTATATGATTGAGTTTAATAACCTGCCAAAGCCACGCCAAAATGAATTTTGCGAGTTTTGCGCTGATTATAAATATTATTTAGAAAAAAACATTGAGGCTAAAAAATACGAGCTAAGTTTAGCTGAAGAGCGCATTTTACTTCGCAAAGAAAACACAGGCGCAGCTGCGTTTTCAAGGCTATTTGATGAGAGTTTAGCTAGAGTTAAGTTTAGCTTTGATGGCAAAGAATTAAGCGAAGAAGAAATTTTAGCCAAATTAAGCGACAAAGATAGATCTGTGCGTAAAAACGCTGCTTTATCGCTATCAAAAGGATTAAAAGAAAATTCACATTTGCTTACATATATTTTAAATATTATTAGGGCTGATTTACGCACTGATTGTGAGCTAAGGGGCTTTGAGAGTGCTGATATGCCCAGACACATAAGCAATCAAATCAGCAAAGAAAGCGTAAATGCGCTGGTTAATGCCTGCGAAAATAACTTTGATTTAAGTCATAAATATTATGCCAAAAAGCGTGAAATTTTGGGTTTTAGCGAGCTTTATGATTATGATAGATACGCACCGCTTTCAAGCGATGATGGAGAGTTTAGCTTTGAAGAGGCAAAAGAGCTTGTTATTTCAAGCTTTGAGGCATTTAGCCCTGAATTTTCTAAAATTGCCAAAAATGGCTTAGAAAATGGCTGGTGTGATGTTATGCCAGCTGATTATAAGGTAGGCGGTGCATTTTCTCACTCAGCTAGCAAGGATACGCATCCTTTTGTGCTTTTAAACTTTACAAATAAGCGCCGTGATGTCTATACTCTAGCGCATGAGTTTGGTCATGCTATTCATCAGTTTTTAAGCTATAAGGCTGGATTTTTAAATAGCGACACGCCGCTAACCACAGCTGAGACAGCATCTGTATTTTGTGAAATGCTAGTGTTTGAGCGTATCAAAAATAATGCTAAAAATAACGAAGAAAAAAGAGCAATTTTAGGCGCTAAAATTGAAGATATTTTTGCCACACTTTTTAGACAAATAAATTTCACTACTTTTGAAAGGGCAATTCACGCTCAAAGTGGTGATTTAAACACAGAACAAATCAGCAAATTTTGGATGGATGAGAGCAAAAAAATGTTTGGCGAAAGCTTAAAACTTAATGATTATTACGAGCTTTGGTGGAGTTATATCCCACATTTCATCCATAGCCCATTTTACTGCTATGCTTATAGCTACGCACAGCTTTTGGTTTTAGCGATTTTTGGACTTTATAAAAGCGGTAAGTGTGAAAATTTTGTAGAAATTTATACGAATTTTTTAAGTCTTGGTGGGTCAAAAAGTCCAAAAGAAATGGTAGAAATGTTTGGCTTTGACATTGAAAGTAGCGAGTTTTGGCAGATTGGCATAAACGAGGTTAAAAAGCTTGTAGATGAGTTTATAAGCTTAGATTAAGGATTACAAATGCTAGAAGAGTTTTTAAAAAACAAAGAATTAGGCTCTTTGCTTAGTTCGCACGCAGGCGAGCTTATAAAATTCTTATGTTTTAAAGGCATTGGCTTTGATATACTTGCAAATATGAATTTTGTGAATTTTAATCCAGATTTGCCAGAGGATATTAAGCCAAATGAACCTATGGTGCTTTTTGCTCTTGGTGGATATACGCTAAGTAGCGTTAGAATTACTGGCGAAAGTTTAGAATTTCACGCAGGATTTGGCCCAAATGATTTTGAGAGCGTAGTTAGCATGCCACTAAAAGCTATAGTTAGAATTTCGCTTGAAAAAGCAGTTTTGTTTGTGAATTTTTCAATTCCAGCCCAAAATGAGGTAGAAAAAAGCACAAATATATTTAAGCAAAACCCAAAAAATAAAAATATTTTTGGCGAGTAAAAAATGAACATTTTATCTACTTTAAACGAACATCAAAGAGAAGCTGCTCAACACATAGATGGTGCGATGCTAATCTTAGCTGGTGCTGGCAGTGGCAAGACGCTTACTATTACCACTAGGCTTGCTTATTTACTTGGCGTAGTTGGTATTGATCCTTTAAATACCTTAACTCTAACTTTTACAAACAAAGCTGCAAATACGATGAGAACGCGTGCTTTAAGTCTTATAAATAATTCTAGCATGCATCCGTTGCTTTGTACTTTTCATAAATTTGGCTTACTTTTTTTGAAAATGTATATAAAAGAACTTGGACGTTCAAATAATTTTGTCATTATCGACACAGATGATAAGAAAAAAATCATCAAAGATATCGAAAACACAATCCCAAGCTCAATTGTAAGCAATGAAATCTCACGCTATAAAAACTTGCTTTTAAGTGTAGAAGATGTGATAAATAGCTCAAATGTGCCGAATTTTTTGAGTGTTGGTGGCAAGGCAAACTACGAAAAAATCGCAAAAGCATATAAAACTTACGAAGAGTATTTAAGCGCAAATAATCTAGTAGATTTTGATGATTTGCTCTGCCTTACTTATAAAATTCTAAACCTTAATGATGAACTTTGTGAGCAAATTTCACAAAGATATCAGTATATTACAATTGATGAGTATCAAGATACAAATGAGCTTCAATACAAGCTTTTAAGAAAGCTTTGTAAAACGCATGAAAATATTGTAGTTGTGGGCGATGATGACCAAAGCATTTATGGCTGGAGAGGCGCAAAAATAGAAAATATTTTAAACTTCAAAGATCAGTTTAATGATGTAAAAATCGTGCGACTTGAAGAAAACTACCGCTCAAATGCAAATATTTTAAATGCTGCAAATGAGCTAATTGATCATAATAGAAACCGACTTGGCAAAAGGCTAATTAGCACAAAAACGCAAAATAAAGATATAGAAATCTTACAAAATAGCGATGAAGACAGCGAAGCAAAATGCGTAGCTGGACGAATAAGTAAGCTAATTGCAGCAGGAGCGCAGCCTTGTGAAATAGCTGTGCTATACCGCATAAATGCGCTTTCTCGTGGGCTTGAAGAAGGACTTATTAGCTCTGGAATACCTTATAAAATCGTAGGTGGCGTAAAATTTTATGAGCGAACTGAAATTAAAGATATTATAAGCTATTTGCGCTTAATTTTAAATCCACACGATGATTTTAGCCTAGAGCGCATCATAAATCGCCCAAAACGTGGCATTGGCAAAGTAGGACTTGCAAAGCTACAAAAATTTGCTTATGAAAATAAAATTTCGCTTTTTGAAGCTATTATTAAAATGGACGAAGAACTACTTGGCAAAAAAGTTTTTGTAGCCTTAAATGAACTAGCGCAAAGTATTAGTGAGCTTGGTGGGATTTGTGCTAGTGATATCTCAAAGCTAACAGGCGAAATAGAAAAACGCTTTAATCTAAAAGAATACTACAAACCGCAGCCAGAAGGCGAAGACAGGGTTGCAAATATTGATGAATTTTATGGTTCATTAAATGAAAAAATCGCCGCAAATCCATCATTTAGTTTAGAAGAGTTTTTAAACGACATCACGCTTCAAAGCGACCAAGACCGCATCGCAGAAGATGCGATTTCTATTATGAGCGTGCATGCTAGCAAAGGCTTAGAGTTTGAGCATTTATTTATAATTGGACTTGAAGAAGGATTTTTTCCGCTAATTAGCGATGAATGCGATATCGAAGAAGAACGAAGACTAGCTTATGTAGCAATTACAAGAGCCAAAAGTGATTTAACTTTAAGCAGCGTTAGCTCACGACTTTATCGTGGCAAAAAGGCAAATTTGGAGCGCTCTCGCTTTTTAGCAGAAGCAGGTCTTGCAAGTGGCAAACTTTTGATTGAAACTAGCAAAGATTTTAAGCGAGGCGACTTAATCAAACATAAAATTTTTGGTATCGGCAGAGTCATGGAAGCCACGCAGATCAAAACAGATTTTAAGCTAAAAATCAACTTTGGCGGAAATGTAAAAGAGATAATGTCTGGTTTTGTAGAAAAGGTCTAAAATTTTATGCCTTCTTGTGCTTTTATAATGAATTTTATAAAATTTAGAAAATTCAATGCTGAATTTTATAAAATTCAGCCACCAAGTAAAAAATTCAACTTCGCATGCAGTTTTAAAATCCCAATTTTATGAAATTGAATTTTATAAAATTCAGCCTAAAATAAGAAAATTTTAGCTAAAATCACGCCTTTATTTCACATTTTTGCGTAAGGTTTAGTGCTTGCTAAGGCGAGTATTTCACGCAAAAAGAGGAAAAACTAAATCACAAGGAGAAACTCATGGTAACTATGAGAGATTTACTAGAATGCGGTGTGCACTTCGGTCACCAAACAAGACGCTGGAACCCAAAAATGAAAAAATACATTTTTGGCGAACGCAAAGGCATTTATATAATTGACCTTCAAAAGACAATTCGTTATTTCCGCTACACTTACAATGTAGTTCGCGACGCAGCAGCAGCTGGCAAAACTATACTTTTTGTAGGCACTAAAAAACAAGCAATTCAAGCTATCAAAGAAAGCGCTGAAAAATGCGGAATGCCTTATGTAAATAGTCGCTGGCTTGGCGGTATGATGACAAACTTTGGCACAATCAAACAAAGCATTCGCAAACTTGAAGTTATTGAAGCTATGGAAGAAGACGGCAGCATCAATCTTTTAACTAAAAAAGAAGCCTTAATGCTACGCCGCAAAAAAGATAAATTAGTAGAAGTTTTAGGCGGAATTCGCAATATGAAAAGCCTGCCTGATATGATTTTTGTAATTGATACAATCAAAGAAAAAATCGCAGTAGCTGAGGCAAACAAGCTAAAAATCGATATTGTAGCACCAGTGGATACAAACTGCGACCCTGATCTTATCACTTATCCAGTTCCAGCAAATGATGATGCGATCCGTGCTGTTCAGCTATTTTGCGCTGAGATGGCAGAGGCTGTAAATGAAGGTAAAGCTATGATGGATCCTGAGGCAATGGCAGCGCAAGAACAAGCAGCAGAGCAAATCGACGAAGCAGAAAAACAAGAAGTTTTAGAAGAAGCAATGAGCGAAGAAGAATAATAAAAATAGCGAATAAGAGGATAAAATAATGGCAGAGATTTCAGCACAAATGGTAAAAGAACTGCGCGAAAGCACTGGCGCAGGAATGATGGATTGTAAAAAAGCTCTTGAAGAAGCAAATGGCGATATGAGCGCTGCTGTGGATATTTTGCGTGAAAAAGGTCTTGGCAAAGCTGCTAAAAAAGCTGACCGCTTAGCTAGCGAAGGTCTAGTAAGCGTGCTTGTAAGTGAAGACGGCAAAAAAGCAACAATTAGCGAAGTTAATTCTGAAACTGACTTCGTGGCAAAAAATGAGAATTTCGTAAATCTAGTAAAAAATACTACTGCTCACATCCAAAGCAACGCTATTTCTAATGTAGAAGAGTTAAATACAAGTGTGATAAATGGCGTAGTTTTTGAAGAATATTTCAAAAGCGAAATTGCTAAAACTGGCGAAAACTTGGTAGTTCGCCGCTTTGAGACAATAGAAGCTGGCGCAAATGGCGTAGTTACTGGATATTTACACTCAAATAGCCGTGTAGGCGTGATCATCGCTGCAGCTTGTGATAGCGAGGCAACTGCTGAAAAGTCAAAAGAATTCTTGCGCAATGTTTGTATGCACGCAGCTGCTATGAAACCACAAGTTATTAGCTACAAAGACTTTGATAGAGAGTTTTTAGACAAAGAAACAACAGCGCTAAAAGCTGAATTAGAAAAAGAAAATGAAGAGCTTCGCCGCCTTGGCAAACACGAGCACAAAATCCCAGAATATGGCTCACGCGCTCAAATCACTGATGAAATCATCGCTGGCGTAAAAGCTAAACTTGAAGATGAGCTAAAAGCACAAGGTAAGCCTGAGAAAATCTGGGATAAAATCATCCCTGGTCAAATCGAGCGTTTTTACGCTGATAACACTCAAATTGACCAACGCCTTACACTTCTAGGACAATTTTTTGTAATGGATGATAAAAAAACAATCGAACAAGCTGTGGCTGACGAGGCTGCTAAAATCGGCGGTAAGATTGAAATAGTAAAATATGTTCGCTTTGAAGTGGGCGAGGGGTTAGAGAAAAAGCAAGAGGATTTTGCAGCAGAAGTAGCTGCACAAATGGCATAATCGGGGACGATTTTAATAATTCGTCTTGCACGCTTATTGCGCTTTTGGCGGAGCTCGATGAACTATATGTTCTATCTTTGCTCCGCCAAAAGCACACTAAACACACAATACTAAAATTATTAAAATCGTTTTTTAAACCTGCTTTGCAATTTCAAAAATTCTAAAATTTTACTTTAAAGTTTTTTTTATGTTACAAGCACAAAACCTTTCTCATTCTTTTGAATACACACTTTTTGATGAAGTAAATTTAGATATAAATCAAGGTTCAACTACTGCTATTGTTGGTGCTAGTGGCTCTGGTAAAAGCACGATTTTACACATTTTAAGCACACTTTTAAAGCCAAAGTCTGGTCAAGTGATTTACAATGAAAAAAATCTTTATAGCCTAAGCGATGATGAGCTTTTAAATATCCGCAGGCGTGAGTTTGGCATTATTTTTCAGGCGCATTATCTTTTTCGTGGATTTAGCGCTGGTGAAAATATCGAGCTAGCAAGCATTTTAAGTGGGCAAAAAATAGATGAAAATATACTAAAAAGGCTTGGAATTGATGAGCTTTTAGCACAAAAAGCAAGTGAGCTAAGTGGCGGTCAGCAACAGCGCGTAAGTATAGCAAGAGTTCTAGCAAAAAAACCAAAAATCATCTTTGCTGACGAGCCAACTGGAAATCTAGATAGCAATACAGCTGGTGATGTAATGAGCGTGCTTTGTGAGTATGTAAAAGAGACGAATTCTGCCCTTGTGCTTGTAACTCACGATGAAAAACTAGCTCACAAAATGGACAGGCTTTATTTGCTTGAAAACAAGCTCTTAACAAGACAAAACTAAAATACATTTTATAAAATTCACACTTCGTCATGGCTTTTTATCCGTCATTGCGAGATTTTTTTTATGGCAGCAAAAAATCGTGGCACCCAACGGGCCCAGAAGCAAAATCTCATTTGAATTTTATAAAATTCACTGATATTCACTGGGATTGCTCCCTTTACTTCGTTCGCCTCGCAATGACTGACAATTTGAATTTTATGGCTTATTAACTGCAGCAAGGCTGAATTTTATAAAATTCATAAAATTTTATAAAATTCAGCGGTGAATTTTTATGAAATCTTTTAATATTCACCAAAAAGGCTATGGACTTTATCTAAATCTAAATCATTAAGCCCAAGAGTTGCAAATGGTTGAACAACATCTGTATTATTTATTTCCTGATCGCCAAGGGTATCAAAAAATGAAAGCAATCTGCCTTGTTTATCTACAAATATATAATATCCTTCTTCCACCTTACCAGGAGTGCCATTATAAGTAGTAGCATCAATTAAATTCGATATATCATAAATCTCAGAATTTACAAACCACACTTTTTTTCCATCAAGTTCTACAGGACCAGACTCATTATCTATTTGCTCGGCATTTTTGCCATCTTCGGTAGAACCAGCTGTAAAAGTACGCATTACTTCATTTGTATCTATTTTATCCACACCTAAAGTAAAATTGTATATTGCAATACTAATTCCATTATCCTCATTAAATTTAATGGTTTCACTAGCATTTGTAAGATTAATTGCCGCTAGGTTTTGAGCTAATTTAACTGAGATAGTATCGCCAGAATCTACATTAGTAAACAAACCACTATAGTCTACTACTTCATCTGTGCCAGTTACTTCAACAAAGTTAATATTGGCATCTACTTTGCCTAAATCTAGTGTATATCCATCACCTAGAGTAGTT
>CALEHZ010000126.1 GCA_937875715.1 uncultured Campylobacter sp.
CTATGTATCCTAATAATTTTTTTGTAGCAGCACTTCATACTGATACTAGCAATCCCCATTGTCATGTTTGTCTAAAAGCTAAAAATGATAAAACAGGCAAATACATAGATATTAGAAAAAATGATTTCATAAAAATGCGAAAAATATTTGCTGATGAGCTAAAGCTTCGTGGTGTAGAAGCGACTGCGACTTATAAAAAAGATAGATACAACAAAGATTATGAAATTAGCAGATCTAGCTACGATAGAGACTTGACGCTTGATTATAAAAGAATTGGAATTAACCAATATACATCATTACGAAACAGAAATCCACGCAGAGTTGCTATTGATAAAGGTTTTTTTGAAATTGTAGATTTTGGTGCTAAAAAATTTAAGCCTGATGATAAAAAAGAAAGCTTTTTTATAACTTATCAAACCGAAGACTATAAACCTGTTACTATTTGGGGTAAGGATTTAGAGCGTTTAATTAAAGAAAATAATCTACAAAAAGGTTCTTTTGCTAAATTCCAAAAGCTGGGCACTTTTTATGAGCCTAGTAAGCGTTATGCCCATTTACAAGATAATCTTATTGAAATTACAGATTATTTGGCAAATACAAAGTGGGATTGTATCACTTTTGATAAAACTACCAAAACTGCAAGTAAAACTAAATTTGATGAAAAACTACCTAAGGCTACCAAGCCAAAAAGCACTAGCCAATTTATTAAAAAATTAAATAAGGATGAATATAATGAGCGACCAAATAAACTTAGAGGACAGCCAAAATATACAAGAGAGCAGTGGGCAAGATACAATAGAGCCAAGATACAGCGAGACCCTAACATACGTGTCGCCAACTCTATTACAGCTATCGCAAACAAACCAAGAAATATTACCGAGATCCCTAACGATTTGCGAAGTGTGTCCGCAATCAATTTGGATGCTACACAACCAAGCAGAAATCAGCTGCTTTTGTCAAGCAATCCACAGCCTAACATACCAGCAAAAAAATCCAACGATAATCAGCAGTTGCGACCAGCAGATCAGAGCGATAGAGGAAATGTTAGCAGAGCAGCAGAGCCAAAAAGAGTAGAAAGTAGCTATAAAAGCAAATTTGATAATTTAGGCTATAAATCTAAAAAAGATGATTACGAAAGATAGTTTTAAAATCTGAAAAAGTATAGTAGATTAGGCAATCCCATTTGAGTTTTTATAGGTTCGGATTTCTCCGAACCTATTTTATTTGCTATCATTATGAAAGACAAATTTTAAGGCTGTAGGTTAGGATTATGTTTTTGGCGTTCTAAAAAGTCTTCGTATTCACGCTTTTCTTGTTCTTCCATCAAAGCTTCTTCTTGTCTAAATTCTTCTTGTATATCATCATCGTATAGTTCATGATATCTATCATTTGCCTTACTGCATTCTTCCATTATAGCATCTTCTACATCGCTAATTAACTTCTCTCCACGCCTTAAAAACTCATCCCCATCATACTTATTTAATAATTCATTTCGTAACTCACGCCATTCTTGCGGATACTCACCATTTTCTCCTTGTAAAGCCAGTTCATGTAATCTTTTTGCGATTTCAGCCATATTATTTGGCAGATTTAGCCCAACACTAAGTTCGGCCGTTACTTCTTTGACAAAGGCAACATGCTTAGGATTATCATACTCTCCGCCAAAGCAAAAAGCACTAAATGTCTCATCATCTCTAAAAGGTCTTAGCCAATCATCTCTTGCTCCATACATCATCTGAGTGCAAAGACTGCTTGACTCTCCATCATCTAGCTCATCAGGGATGCGACCAACAAAATCAGCTTTTAAATACATTTGCACTAACTTTGTAGTGTCAAACTCACATTCTTTATTTTCCATTTTAACCTCCTAAAAAATTCAAATCGCATTATAATCAAATAAATATTAAAAAAAGTTTAAAACATTAAAAAATGTTAAAAACATTTCTAAATGTTTTAAAAAGTCTCTCCTGGCTCTTACTCTCTATCTTTTTCTTTATTTGAATTTTCTGCCTTTGTTCCATTTGCTAACTTCTTATAGCTCGGTATCCACTCATAATTATTAGCTTTTATATGCCTTACTATTTCTTTTTTATCACTGCGTAAAGCATCTAGCATTTTCTGCTCTTTAAAGCCTTCATTCTTATAGCTATCTAACATTTTCTTGCTATTTTCTAACTCCGCTCCAAGATTTTCAACACTATCTCCATGCTTCTTTATGTTTTCAGGCAATTTCTCCAACGCTTCATCAACTTTTCGCATTACATATTTAAGATTAAAATCATCACTTGATAAGTAATCAGTGCTTAGCTTGACATTTGGCAAAACTAGTTTTTCATTATATCTACCATTTGGATTTCCTAAGTAAAGATTGTGGATATTCTGTCCATAGGTATTTTTAGAAACATTAAATGCAACTCCAATTTCAATTCCTCTGTAAATACAAATTGCTTGTTTGCCGTTGCTGTATCTCAAAATATCGTTTTTTGTATCATTAAATTTTGCTTTGGCAGCCTTAATAATCCCTTTTAACCTATCTTTATCAATATTATCAGCCCAAGAATATTTGCTATCATCTCGGTATATAGGCGAAAAAATAATTTCTTTTGGATTGCCTAAATGTCCTAATCTTTTATTTAAATCATCATCAGCATATTTGCTGATTTCATCTAAATTTTTATATTTAATTATATTCTCTTTTAGCTCATTGATTTTTTCTTCCTTATTTTCTATATTTTTTTCAGTAACTAATTTATTACAATCCCAAAACATATACTCTTTTTCGAGCTTGCTTAGTTTATTACCGATATTAAACTCTTCAAAAATCAAAGGATTTCCAGCAGTAAGTGCTTTCATTTCAGCAAAGCTTATAGCATTTTGACTTACATCTTCTAGCGTATCAAGTCCAAGTTTATGTGCTTCTTGGAACTTATGTATAGCCTTAGCTTTACTCTCTAAAAGTTGTAAAGCTTTTACATCGTAAGTTCTTTCAGTAGAATAATTATAAACCTTTGGCTTAAAATTCCTATCTTTTTCATAAAAGATATTGCCTTGTCTTTCAATTCTACCTATTCTTTGCTCAAATCCTGCTGGATTCCAGGGATAATCAACATTGTGCAGTGCTACGAGACGATCTTGCACATTCATGCCAGTCCCCATTTTAGCAGTGCTGCCAATTAGAATTCTTACATCGCCGTTACGCATTTTTTCAAATAACGCATCTTTGTCTTCTTTTTTTGTGTAATCACCAATAAAAGCTATTTGCTCTCGTGGAATGCCTGATTTCATAAGTTTTTTAGCTATATCACTATATACATCAAAAGTAACTCCCTTTAATGCCTCTTTATCATTTTCACTTGCCACATCAACTTTAGCAAAACCAGTCATTTTAAACTCGCCATTTTTGACTTCTTCTAAGTCTTTAACTTTTGTTAAATCTTTTGGTAATTCAATATTTCTAGCTTTTAGCTCTTCAATAAAGTCGTTTATGTTATAAGTTTCCACATCGCCATTAAGATAAGTAATGCGATAAGTCTCTTGTATCACATTACCATCTTTGTCTTTTAGCACCATATCGCTATGGTGTTCTTTCGTCTCTGTTTGAAGTTCTTTTGGTGTATCATCGTCTATCTTTATGTCTTTTAAAGCAGTTTTTGACACGCTCAAATCACAAAAAATTATTTGCGTGCTTTTCTCATCCGCATGATTATTATGATAATTGTCTATTACATTTTTTACCACCATATTGATTTTAGAATTCTCAAAATTATTAGCTGGATTATCATCTATCATACGATAATCAAGTGCTGCTTTTCTAGCCAAATTTGTAAGTCTTAGCGGATGATTTTCTTTCTCATTTATGTGAGCAAATCTCCACATCAAAGAACCTTGTGGATATTCGCCTTTTTCATCAGGTTCGCCATAATAGTGATTTAATGCTGGTGAGCGTGGAGCAACCACCTTAATAATTTCAGCTCTTGGTATGAACTTATCCCCAGCAGATTTTTCTATATCATCATTATTTGCGTAGAAATTTATATTTCCCCAGCCTGATGATAAAGCTTGTAGATTTACAAAATCGCTCATACGAGTTACAATTTTAGGCTCTCCACCAGCACCCAATTCTACATCGCTAACATCCTTAGCAAAAGTATTAGCCCATTTATCAAAATTAGTTAAGCCTTTTTCTTCTAGCCACTCAGGTTGTAAAAAGCTTTGCATATGATAAATTTCGCATAAACTATTTGCTACTGGTGTGCCAGTTAGGAAATATAGTTTTTTATTATCGCTTTCGTTAAAATCATCTGTTACCATTTTCATATCAAAGGCTATATCGCTACCACTTTGAGAGCCAAGACCTGCTACGCTTTTCTTTTTTGTCATGTAGTTTAGATTTTTGTAATTGTGTGCTTCATCTACAATCAAGCAGTCAATTCCAAGCTCTTCAAAAGTTGTCATTTTATCTTTGCCCAAGTCATCAGCTAATTTTCTAGCTTTTTGAGCGTATTTTTCTAGTTTTTTAATATGCTCACGTGCAGCTTTTTTCTCACTATTGCTTTTTGTTGTGCTTTCAATTTTTTTGTATTTTTCTATTTCAGGGGCTAATTTAGCAAGTGTTTTCTCTGGATTTTTTGGTATTGCTTGAAATTGCTCTTTTGACATGATAACAGCATCATAGTCGTTTAGTTTTACATTTGCTAAAAATCTAGCTCTATTTTTCTTGTCAAATGATTTTTCATCAAGCACCAAAATATTAGCATTTGGGTAAAGAGTTTTATATTCTTTTTCCCAACTGCCGACTAAATGCTTAGGGGCTACAATAGCTGTTTTATTGATAATTCCCATGCGCTTTTGCTCCATTGAAAGAGCAACGCCCATAAAAGTTTTACCACCACCTACATTTACATTTAAAAGAGTAGTTTTTTCTTGGACGCCACGCCATACACCAGCTACTTGGTGCGGTCTAAGTTTAATATTTGGATTAGAACCTTTTAAATCTAATTCATTGCTTTTAAAATCTCTTACTCTATCAGTATTGATTTTATCATTAAAGGCTTGTTCTACTAGATTTTTTTGGTGTTCGTTGGTTAGCACATATCTTATAAAATTCTCTTGTATATTTGATATTGTAGCCATTACATCATCGGTAAGCTCTTTATGGAAGCGATAATTTATAATAGGACTACCATCCCTATCGGTTTTTGTTTCTCCATTTTCATCAGTTTTATATCCATCAGCCATCATCATAGCTACTTTGCTATTATTAAAGGCATATGGCAAAGCAAAATCAATTAGCCCAATCCTTTTATCATTTTCCCAGCGAGTGTCATCGCTATCATTGATATATCTTGGAGTTCGCTTTTTAAGATCATCATAGCTTATATAAGTGTTTGAAGTTTTTTCGTTCTTACCCTTTAAATAGTGTTCATAAAAAGGTGTTTTATTTATTCTCTTCTCTGTAAAATCATCATAATCCCTTTTAAATTGAACATCACCATCATAACCTCTCAAAATTGTAGCAGGTTTGCGACCACCTGCACCGCTAAAATTATTTTCTTTCATGTAATAATCTAAAAAATCTTCATATACGCTAATTGGTATCCACGATTGAGCCATACCAAAAGAAATATCTTGAATTTTTCTATCAGGCGGGAATACTTCTTTAAGCGCATTAGCATTTACTTCAAAGCTTTTATCACCAGTTTTTTCTATATAATCCATTACTTCTTTATATTTCTTTTTTACATTTCCACTTAGATACTTTTCAGCTACTACAAATTCATTGGTTTTTGGCTCTACAAAAATCAACTTATCATCTTTTAATTCCTTTATTGTTTTTTCTAATGGCTGTTCTAGTGCTTTATCCAAATAATCAAGGTCAATCTTACCACGCATTGAAATAGAAGCTAAAAGTGCTTCTTTTGCATTAGAGACTTTTGGTTCGCTAATAGGTGTGCTAATACGCTCAGTAAAAATTTTAGCTTTTTGCCCATCACTTTCTAAATTAGATACTAAATAATAAGATAGATCATCGCTAAAATTTTTAAAAGTTTCTTTTATCTCTTTTTGAGCGTATTTTGATTTTATTGTATCAAAAGTATTGTTAAGATTTTGCCTATATTTGCTTAATTGCTCATCGTTAATATCATCTTTTAATTCAGCACTCAAAACTACATTTAGGGTATCACGCAGTTCAATGTAGTCTCTTAATTTTTCATTTAAAATACCTACTTCTTTTTGGCGTTTTTTATTATCATAATTACCGCTTTCATACTTGTCTAGCATATTTTTTGATAAAGTATTTTTCCAAATATCATTTTCGCTAACTAGCAAATAGCTTTCACTATCAATTTTTTTAGCAAAAGAATTATTTGTATAATCATAGAAGTAATTGCCATTTTTTAAACCTTTTATATACTCAAAGCTATCACTATGAGTAATAAAATCAAATTTCTTCTTATTGTCTATTTCATTACTTCTATCTATATCTTTATAAATATCTTTTGGCAAGGTATTTATGAATTTTTCAAGTTCTGCTTTTAAATCTCTGCCATCATCTTTTATTACAGGCACATATTCACCAAAACGATTCGTCTCTACTTCTAATGTGCCTAAAATATTTTGTGGATTTTGTATAAAGTAATTGCTTATACTAAAATTATCGTAAAATTCCTTTGATCTTATTTCAAAGCTCTTTTCAATTTTATCATCTTCACTGATTTTGCTTTCTTTTAATTCAAAGGCTTTTTTGATTACTTCATTTTCTCTTTCCCCTAATTCTCTCATATTATTTAAATTAAGAAGTATAGGTAGATCTTTGATTTCTTGTCTGCTTGCTGTTTTCTTTTGAAAAAATACAATATCAGTATTTACTTCTGTGCCACTATTTTTAAAAGCAGTATTTGGCAGCCTTATAGCACCTAAAAATTCAGCTCCACTTTCAACTAATTTATTTAAATGTCCATCACTATTTTTGTCCAAAAAGCCAGTAGGCATTACAAAAGCCATTATACCACCATCACGCAATTGCTCCATTGATTTTATAGGAAAATAGTTAGCGATTTTTAATCTATCGCCTAATGAAGTGCTATCTTGTATAGTTATATCATTGTCATATGGGGGATTGCCAACGACAATATCAAAATCGCCATTTGCTTTAAATCTCTCAAATCCAGTATTTTTTATATCAGCATTTGGATTTAATTGTTTTGCTATATTATAACTAGCTTTTTCAATTTCAATTCCAGTAAAATTGAAGCTAGAATTTTGTGAGTTTGTCATAAAATTACCCACGCCACAACTCGGCTCTAAAATCTTTTTTGCTATGCCATTATCAGCTACTCCAAGTTGTTCTAATCCTTTATAAATGCTCTCAATCAGCAAAGGGCTTGTGTAATAAGCACTTTGTGATGACAAACTCATTGCGCTATAAGTTTGCTGATATTCAATTGAATTAGCAGAATTCTCTTTTAAAAATTTGTCTAATCTCTGTGCTTCTGCTTTTAAAAGTGAAGCGATGATTGAAGGGCGTACAAACTGATAGTTTTCACTCATTGGGTTTGCAACTTCGATGATTTTTGAATCGTCGATGTTCATTTTTTCGATGTAATCTTTTTTGCTTCCGAGGTAGTTGAAAATCATTTCCTGATATCCAAGTCCTACCATTACATTCTTTGCTTTTCTTGAGAACAATGTCAAAGGCATCAAGCGGCCGATTGTAAAGTCGTTTGGTTTTTCTGCGTTGAAGTTTTCAAGTCCGACACCGATCATTACATCTTCGATGATGTCTACTTCGTGCAAGAAGTCGTTTCTGTATGGAGCCGGCCATACTGAAAATTCCACATCACCATTTTCTTCTTTTGTTTCAACTTTGTTTCCCATTCTTGAAAGTGCATCAAGAACTTTTGCTTTATCAAATTCGCTTCCGAGAAGTTTGTTGATGTTTGAAAGTTTTGCTTTTGTAGGCTCTTGGAAATAGAAAGGAGCGTAAACTGATTTTCCAAATCCTGTGTCATATGGATGGTCTACGCGGATTGGAACGATGTCGTAACCGCAGTCTGCAAAGTCACAGGCAACGATATTGGCAGCAAGCAAAAGGTTTGCCATGTTGTCACCAGTAAGTTCCACCATCAAATCTTTATCGCCAACCTGAACAGCGCCCAAAGTTGCACTGTTGATGATTGGTGCCATAGACATTACTTCGCCAGAATCATCTGTCAAAAGCGGGAACACTTTCTGGCCTTCGAGAATCCAGCC
>CALEHZ010000127.1 GCA_937875715.1 uncultured Campylobacter sp.
GATTATCCAAAAAATTAGTAATTTTATAAAATTCACCCAGCGGGACGAAGTAAAATTCAAAGCCTATTTTTTGCCCACAAAAAGCGTCCCACTAATTTGCTTATCATCAAGCAAAAACGACCGCGCCGCAGCTAAATCAAAACCGCTTGTTAAATACATATCAATGCCGTGTTCCATCACCATTTGCGCTGCGATTAGCTTTGTAGTGATGCCGCCTGTGCCATGCTCACTTCCTGTTTTGACAGCAGAGCTTTCAAGCTCAAAGTCATCAATTTTATCCACCACTGGACGAATTTTTGCGTTTTTATTCTCGCTTGGATTGCTATCATAGTAGCCATCGATGTCGCTTAGCATCACCAAAAGCTCAGCCTCAAAGCAAATCGCAGCTTCAGCTGAAAGGCGGTCATTATCGCCATAAACAATCTCAGCAATAGCCGTGGCGTCATTTTCGTTTATTATAGGCAAAACGCCAAGATCTAAAAGCCCCCAAACCACCTTTTTAGCGTAAGTGCTGTGCTTTCTTGAATCAAAATCAATGCCATCAAGTAAAATTTGCGCTGTTTTTATATCAAATTTTTTCAAAAAATTCTCATAAGTTGCCATCAAATGTGGCTGACCTATAGCTGCTAAAATCTGCTTATTTAGCGTAGAATTGCGCTCTAAGCTTATTTTGCTCTGCCCTGCACTAACCGCACCAGAACTTACTAAAATTACGCTATATTTTTTAATTAAATCTGCTAAAAGCTTACAAAGTGTGCTAATTCTCTCGTGGCAAAGCTCGTTTTTTTCGCTCAAAACATGAGAGCCAACTTTCACAACTATTCTTTTTTTCATCATTTACCTTAAAAAATTCTAAATTAGCCATTTACGCCTTTGATTAAATCAAGCACAGAGCGTTGGGTTCTAATGTCGTCTCTATCAATACGGAAGTAAATTTTTACAATTTTTAAATCATGCCCATTTCTCCAACCGCTAAAATTGCTAGCATAGGCTGAAAACTGCATACGCTTAGCATCTGAGCCATTTGCGATTAGATGATTTAAAACAGTAAAACTGCGTGCAGCTGAAAGACGATAATTTTCCACAAAATCGGCACTATCATCAGCATAGCCACGCACTTCTACATCTACTGTATTTGGCAGCTTTGAGATGATCATACTCACAGTGCGTAAAAAAACTCTAGTTCCTTCATCATTTATCTCAGAGCTATTTGGAGCGAATTTTACGAAAGTTGGCAGATCAATTGCCACTTGATTTTCTGCTTGATCTAGAGCGATATTATAGCGCTCATTATTTTTATTTTCGTTATTGCTAGTCGCATCTGCTGCTTGCTGGCCAGCTCCTGCACCTTCTAGTTGTTGAGCCTTTTTTTGATTATTTTTTTGCTCAACTGGGCTGGAGCTATCAGGGAAATCAAAAACTTGCACAAAAGATTGTTTTAACTCGCTTGCTTTGCCAGCATCAGTTTGCGAAATCGCCCACAGCGCAATAAACAAAGCCAGCAAAAGCGACAAAAAGTCAGCATATGGAACTGCCCATTTCTCGCCAGCAGGACACTCAGGACACTTTTTTTTCTTTGCCATTTTCTTACTTAAATTGAGATACTTTTGGTTGAGATTTTTCTAGAAAATTAAATAATTTTGCCTCTAAATTGCGTGGGTTTGAACCCTCAGCAATGCCTACAAGAGCTTCAATAATCAAAGCTCTTTCGCGGATTAAATCTTTTGAATTATTTACAAGTTTATTTCCCCACGGACCAAAAAACGCATACGCACCCATAATTCCAGTAACAGTCGCAGTAAAGGCACCCGCAATACCAGCTGCCATCGCTTGCGGATCATCTAGTAGCTGCAAAGCTAGCATCAGACCCATAACCGCTCCAACTAGCCCAAATGTCGGGCAACTCTCTCCGGTGCGTAGCCAAAAGTGAGCGCACTCGTGATAATATTCTTCAGTGGTTTCTAATTCAAGTTCTAGATTTTCTTTTACCTCATCAATTGGCTGACCATCAACTAACATGCTAAGTCCGGCTTTTAAAAATTCATTATCTATGTTTGCTGCCTTTGCTTCAAGTGCTAGGATTCCATCTTTTCTAGCTACTTGTGAGTAGCCTACAAGCTCTTCGATTCGCTTGTTTAAATCCACACCAGAACCCTTAAAAACAATTCCAAGTTCTTTAAAAGCAGGTCCTACATAGCGCTTGTTTGTAGCTGTCATAGACGCCATCATCGCTGTTGGGATCACGATCATACACGAGCTTAGGTGAATAACGTGAATTGGATTTCCACCCTCCAAAATATCGCCGATAGAAATGCTTGTTACAGACAAAATCATGCCAAGCAGTGTCGCCATATCCATAATAAAAAACCTTTAATTTAAAAAATTCAAGTTCGTAATTTTGCCAAAACTTTACTTAAAATTAGCCGAATTTTTTTAAAATTTTAAGTAAATTATCCAAAAAATAAATCTTTGAGAACTTCAAATAAACCCATACAAAATGTGATAATTCCAACAAATAAAATAAAAATATCAACAATTTTATTTTTGTATTTATTTAAAATTTTTACCTTATAAAAGCCATAAAGCGGCAAGAAAAAGAGCAAAATTACCACAATTGGACTTACAACTACTTCTAAAATTTTTAAAATATTTAAATTCATTAAAACCACAGCTAAGATGATTAAATAAAGCAAAAAATTTGAAAAATTCACAAGAGTTGAATCATTTGTGCTAATTTTACAGATTTTACTGCTTTTTTTTAAAATCTCAAAAAGTCCTTCACGCACTGCAAAATAATGCCCAAAAAAACTGATTGTAAGTGCTAAAATCGCAATGAAAGCAGCGCAATATCCAAGCAGATCATTGTCTAATTTTAAACTAAAAAAGCTAAGAGCAGAGATGTTTTTTTCTCTAATTAAATCAAGCTCATCAGGCTTTATACACATTAAAGATGAAAAAGTAAAAAATCCAACGAAAATTAAAAGCATCAAAAAGGTAAAAAATAAAATCATTTTAGCCTTTTTTTCGTGGCTGGTAGTGTATTTTTCTTCTAATTTTTGCTTAAAGGTTGAAATCACCGCTACAAACTGAAAAGTAAAGGCTAAAAGCGGCAGAGCAAAAAGTATAACTTTAAAAAATTGGGGTCCACTAGGCACATAAGAAAAAGCACTAAAGTCCCAATATTTAATCAAATAAAGCCCAAAAGCGAAAATAAAAATACACAAAGGAAAAACGAAAATTTCAAAAACCTTTAAAACAAAATCACCTCTAATGCACATCACGCCAACAAGCGCTGAAATACACACAAACACGACTATTTCTCTACTAATAGGGATTTTTAAAAACTCAAAAAGCAGCATAATTGAATTAACTAAACCAATACCATAAGAAAGACAAGCTGACAAAAAGGCAAAAAAGTATAAAGAAGTGATGATATAAGCGGTTTTTGAGCCAAAATAGCTTTGGCTTACTTCTTTTATATCACCTTTTGCGCCACTGCAGTATTTATACACCGCCCAGTGCGTAAAAAATGCCATAAAAGCACCAAAAACTACCATTACAAAAAAAGGATAAATTCCGCCTGCGCCAGCTTTTATCGGCAAAAATAAAAATCCTACCCCAAGCGAAGTGCCAAAAAGCGATAAAATCCACTTAAAATCGTAAAAATTCATTTTGTGATTTTATAACAATTTTGTAAAGATTTTATATTTTTTTTGAATTTTTTAAAAAATTCATCAAGTAAGGCAATGTAAAATCGCCACAATAAAAGTAAAAAATTCAAAGTGAATTTTTTAAAATTTTACAAAATTTTTAAAATTATAGTTTATAATTAGCACATTTTTAAAGGAATTTTATGAAATATTTTTACTCATCTTTTATTATCACGCTGCTTTCGCTGGCTGCTGTGTGGTATTTTGCTGGCTTTATGGCTGTGTATATTTGCACGCTTTTAGCTATTTTAGAAATTAGCCTTAGCTTTGATAACGCCGTGGTTAATGCCAAAGTTCTAGCCGACATGGATGAAAAATGGCGCACTCGCTTTATCGTCTGGGGCATACCGATTGCCGTTTTTGGCATGCGTTTTGCCTTTCCAATTATCATCGTTAGTATCGCTGCTGGGATTAGCTTTATACAGACTCTAAACCTTGCTATCAATGATATAGCCGCATACCACGAGCATTTAGAGGCGCATAAAATGGAGATTTACACCTTTGGCGGCGCATTTTTACTCATGGTTGCGCTAGAGTTTTTCTTTGCTGGCAGACAGATCCGCTGGATACCGCTAATTGAGAGCAATCGCGTAATGCTAGCGCTAAGCAGAGCAAAAAATGCCAGCGTTTTTGTAGCGATTTTAGTAGGTATTTTCATTGTGTATTTTGTAAATAGCGTAAGCTGCGCTGTGGCGTATTTTTCAGCGATTTTAGCTCACATGAGTTTAGGGCTTTTAGCTGATTTTTTAGGCGGCGATGGTGCAGATTCTACTAATGAAATGGATCTTACTAAAACTGCGGCAAAAACGGGCTTAGCTGGATTTTTGTATTTAGAGGTTTTAGATGCTAGTTTTAGCTTTGATGGCGTTATAGGCGCCTTTGCGATGAGTGATAATGTATTTATTATAATGATAGGGCTTGGTATCGGCGCTTTTTTCGTGCGCTCTCTCACACTTTTTATGGTCTACAAAGGCACTTTGAGCGAATTTCGCTTTTTAGAACACGGCGCACATTATGCGATTTTAGCCCTAAGCGTGATTATGTTTATCAATTTATTTAGCGAAGTTGGCGAAATAATCACCGGCACGCTAAGCTTTGCTTTGATTTTACTTGCGTTTTTACACTCAATTTTAGTAAATAAAAAAGAAAAAAATGCCTGATTTGTTTAAGAATTCTAGCATTTTGGGGGCTGAATTTTTTGAAAATAATGAATTTTTTGAAAATAATGAAGTTTTAAAAAATTCAAAAAATTCAGCCAAGATTTGCGGCATTGATGAGGCTGGACGAGGCGCACTTGCTGGCGAGCTAGCCGTGTGTGGCTGCGCTTTTAAGGCTGATTTTGAGCTTTTTGATTTATTAAACGACTCAAAGAAAATTAGCGAAAAAAAACGAGAAATAATCTTTGATAAAATCACGCCCAAATGCGATTATATCGTGGTTTATTTTAGAAATACAATTATAGATGAAATAGGACTTTCAGCCTGCCTTGCTAGGGCTTTGCGAACTATAAAAGTGCATTTTAAAGGCTACGGGTTTATTTACGATGGCAACTGCAACTACGGCGTAAATGGCATAAAAACGCTAATTAAAGCAGATAGCAAAGTGGCGCAAGTCTCAGCCGCTAGCATAATCGCAAAAGTCAGCCGTGACCGCTCTATGAGGGCTTGGGGGCAAAAATATCCAGATTTTGGCTATGAAATTCACAAAGGCTACGGAACACTTTTACACCGCAAAATGCTTTTAACTCACGGCGCAAACGAACTTACAAGGCTTTCATTTAAACTAAAAGAACAGCAAGAAAATTTGTTTTGAATTTTATAAAAAAGTGAATTTTATAAAATTCAAAACTTTTTTATAAAATTCAGGCTGAATTTTATGGAATTTTATAAAATTCAAGCCCTGAATTTTCTAAAATTTCTAAAATCTAAAAAATTCAAAGATTTTTCAAAAAATTCAGCCCCTTATTTTTTCTATAATTTTGCTAGTACTTTTGCCTTCTACAAAATCAATCAAACGCACGCAGCCAGCATACTTTGCACCCACTACTTCTTTGCCTTCATAGTCAGCCCCTTTTACCAAAATATCAGGTTTAATACATTGGATTAAATTCTCTGGCGTATCATCGCTAAAAAGCACGACAAAATCAACACAGCCTAGCGCTTCAAGCATTATAGCCCTATCATTTTCATTATTTATAGGCCTGCTTGCTCCCTTTAGCCTACGCACGCTCTCATCGCTATTTAAGCCTACAATCAAAACATCGCCTAGCGCTCTTGCTTTTTGTAAGTAGCTTATATGCCCTGTGTGTAAAATGTCAAAGCAACCATTTGTAAAGATGATTTTAGCGCCTTTGTCGCGCTTTTTTGCTAGTATTTTTTCTAGGGCTTGAAGGCTTAGAATTTTGCTTTTATTTTCGTCTAAAAGTGCGTGGATTTCATCCCAGCTAGCATCTGCGCTACCTACTTTGCCCACGACTACTGCTGCTGCAAGATTTGCGTATTTTATAGCCACTTTTATATCATCGCCATTAGCCAAAGAGTAGCCAAGCGTGGCTAGCACGCTATCTCCAGCACCTGTGACATCAAAGACTTCTTTTGCCAAAGCTGGAAAGCTAGAAAATTCATTTCCATCAAAAAGCGCAATTCCATGCTCACTTAAAGTAATCAAACCATAGTCTAAATCAAAGCGAGTTTTAAGCTCTTTTGTCGCTTTTATTACACTATTATCGTCATTTATAGACATATTTAGAGCCTGGCTGGCTTCTTTGCGGTTTGGGGTTAATAAACTAGCACCTTTATATTTGCTGTAATCCTCGCCTTTTGGATCTACTAAAACCATCTTATTTTGTGCTTTTGCTAGTTTTATGATCCCAGCTGTGAGCTCATGCGTTAGCACGCCTTTTCCATAGTCGCTAAGCAATACTATATCGTATTTTGCGATGATTTGCTCAGCTTTGTTTAAAATTTCGCTCCCTAGAGTGATGTCTTGTGTGCTTTCGCTATCTATTCGCAGCACTTGTTGATGAGCTGCCATAATACGTGATTTTTGGCTAGATTTTCGCCCACGCTCTCTTAAAATCAGCTCTTCATTTGCGCCAATACTAGCTAGAAGTGCGGCGATTTCTCTGCCTAAATTATCATCTCCAAGCACGCTTATTACGCCAACTTCACCGCCAAGTGCGATGAGATTTGAGATTACATTACCACATCCACCAAGCCTTTTGCTCTCACGCTCTTTTAGCACGACTTGAACAGGTGCTTCTGGGCTTATTCGGCTGCAGCTACCCCAGATGTAATGATCTATCATCAAATCGCCAATTACTAATATTTTAGGCATTTTTTAAACTCTCAAAAATTTCAATTATTTTTGGTGCGTAGTCTTTAATTCCAGCTTCTAGGCTATATTTTGGCTTAAATTTTAACCCCTTTAAATCAGCTTGTGTGTGGAACTGATAAGCGTTTTTATACGGATTTGGAATGTATTCTTTTTTTGGATTTATTTTTAATTCGCGTCCTAAAATATCTACAATTTCTTCAAAGCTTCTTGGTGTGCTTGTGCCTACATTATAAACGCCATTTTTAGCGCCTAGCGCTAGTTCGTTTGCTCGAATTATGTCTTTAATATATATAAAATCTCTATATATTTTATCACTACCTTCAAAGAGCTTTGCGCTGCCGTTTTGTAGTAGCTGCAAGCCAAATTGTAAAATCATACTAGCCGTGCGACCTTTAAAAAATTCACCATCTCCATAAGCATTAAAATATCTTAGTCCCACCACAGCTGCTTTTTTGTGCTCTTTTGTCCATTTTTTTGCGATTTTATCCATCATAAGTTTTGAAAAGCCATAAGCATTTCTTGGCTCTTCACTATGCCAAACTCTTTGCGGACTAGCTGCATTACCATAAACAGCAGCTGAGCTTGCATAAATCAGCTTTGCGCCAGTGTTTTTAGCCACAACTAAAAGCTCTTTAAACGCATCAATATTTACCTTCATTATAGCGTCTTGTTCGGCTACTGTGGTATCACTAATGGCTGCTTCGTGATAAATCGCATGTGGGGCAAAGGCTGCGATTTTTTTAATAACCTTATCATCACAAATATCGCCGCAAAGCAAGTCTCCATCGTAATCAAGTAGGTTTTGATAAGACCCAAAAGCCTTAAAATTACCATTTTGAAATTTTGCCCCTGAATTAAAACAATCGACGCCCAAAACTTCATGCCCCAAGGCAGAAAAATATTTGGCTAAATTTGAGCCAATAAAGCCTGCTGCGCCAGTTACAACTATTTTCATCTTTTTCCCCTTATTCAAAAAGCGTGCTCGCAAAAACTGGGTTTTGCTCTTCATTTACATAAATTTCAATCCGTTTTGGCGTTTGTCTGCTAGTCTCAAAGCCAAAACCAGCGATGAATTTTTTGGCTTCATTTGCCGTCAAATTGCCGATAAATAAGGCTTTTAATTCACCTTTTTTGATTGAGTATTTATACTCACAATCATCAGGAATATGCGAAAAATAAAATCTATCGCAAAGCTCGTCATAGCCGCCAATAAAGATCTCAATCTCACATATTTTATCGCCCAATAAATTCACATTTCTAGCAAAGTTATTTTTGCTTTGAATATTCCTGGCTGAATTTTTTCAGGCGGTTCTGGGGACCAGCGATGAAGTTGACATCGTCAACAATCCAGTAGTAACCGTAAACGGCGCGGTTGGAGTTGAGGGATTTGTAGCGGAGACGGACGCTGAGGTTGTCGCTGCCAGCAGCTGCCAGAGGCAGGGTGTAGGTGTAAACGCCCCAAAGGTCGTCGTTAACTTCAACATCGATACCGGAGACGTTGATTTCGGTCTCAACCCAGGTGGTACCATTGGTGCTGTAGTCGAGGAAGCAGTAATCGTAATATTTACGATAGTACTGGTAGAACTGAACGTCAACAACGTCAGCAGCGCTAGCGTCGATGCCTTCGAAAAGGATGTAGGCGTTGAAGTTACCAGAATTAGGAGTACGCTGGTCGTAGAGAGACATCATCATCCAACCATTCTCAGCAGAAGAGGTAGCGGTGTCGAGGTAACGCTGCATGTAGGTTACGAAATTCTCGGTACCACCGAAGTAGTTGGCGGAAAGTGCCTGATAGATAGTAGCAGCGCTGTTGAGGGTGTTTTCCTCAGCATTGCTCCAACGACGCCAAGTAGCGTAGTCGTAATTCTCAGCATGGCCTTCGAGACCGCCGGTAACGGTACCGGTGGAGTAGCCATTGTTGTTGGAGGAGAAGTCAACAGAAGCCAGCACGGTAGCATCTTTGGTGAAGATGGAGCTACCATAGTTCTGAGTCTGTGCGGCAGCCTTTGCGGGAGCCATGGTCTCCTTTACATTAGGAGTTGCAGTCTGAGCGAAAGCAAAGCTTGCGCACAGTGCAAAAGAGAGAACCATTAATGTTTTTTTCATTGTTGTTTGTAATTTTGATGAATAATAAATTTTCAAATTCAATGCTTCAAATCTCTCACGCACAAGTTTTTAAAACCATGCGCTGAGGGTTCTTGGACATTCTATAATTCAGTGCAAATATAAGGCATTTTTTTGACATAGAAAACATTTTTTCGTTTTTTAGTATTTTTTTTGTCTTTTTGGTTGTTCGATACTTTGTCTCTGCGTTGCCTTGGTGCAGCGCTAGAGTGTGTTTTTCATCGCTGGCCGACTGGGCTTACACTGGACTCACACTGGACTTACACTGGACCTTGGCCGGGTTTGCTTCGCTCATGCCATAGCTTCTGGCACAGAGCGATGGTGGGATGGAAAAATATTCTTTTGCGGATGCAATAAAAATGTGTATTGTGAGTTTATTATGTATTGTATTGTTATAGACGGTTTACTATGAAAAATGCAATTTATATATTATTCATAATTTTTTTTGTTTGCTCGTGTGCCAGCAACAAGAAAAGTGCTAAACCTGTGGACTCACGCTATCAGCGCAAGCCCATTGTGGAGGTGAGTGAGGCCGATTTGAAAAACGAGGCTGCCGTGTTGGATGCTAGTACTCAGGTGCTTATCGGCAAAATCGATGAGGCTGTAGAGCAGTATGGAAAGATACTGAAAGAGGCTCCTGATTATGCTCCGGCTCATTATGGGCTGGCCCGAGTTTATCTGGGCATGGGCTGGGTGGACAGTGCGCTGGTTCATAGCCAAAAGGCTTGGTCGCACAGTCCGGCCAACTATTGGTATGAACTACTGTTGGCTCAGATTTATGAACGCAAACAGGATGGTAAGAATTTGATAGCCACTTGGGAAGATATCGTCAAGCGCCATCCCGATACGCCTGAGCGGTATTATGATCTTTCGAATGCTTATTTGAAAACTAACAATGTGACAGCGGCCATTGAGGTGCTGGACCGTGTGGAGAAGCGCTTCGGCATCAGCGAGCCCATTTCGCTTCAGAAACAGAAACTTTGGGCAGCCATCAACCGACCCGACAAGGCTCGGAAAGAGCTGGAGAAGTTGGCCGATGCTGTTCCGAGCGATCCCAGCTATAATGCCATTCTGGCCGAGAGCTATATGGCTGAGAAGAACTATTCCAAGGCCTTGCAGTACTACAACCGCATTCTTTCGTCCAATCCGAACGATGAGAATATACATATCTCGTTGGCTTCGTGCTATCTGACCATGGGCGACAATGCCCAGGCCTACGCTCATCTGCGTCAGGGTGTGTTGAATTCTGAGGTGGAATGCCAGCATAAGCTGATATTTGTCACCGAGTTCCTTCGCAACAAACAGTTTTTTATGGCTTACAGCAAGCCCTGTTTTTTGTTTGTTGACACGTTGGTGGCCCAGTGCCGAGGCGATTATGCCCATGGGTTGGTCTACGGCAAGCTGCTTGCTGCCCAGGAACGCTATGCTGAGGCCGCACAACAGTTTGAAAACTACATTAGTGTGGATAAAAGTCAGTATGAACCCTGGGAAGCGCTGCTCCTTTGCGAAAGCATGGTTTCCGACACCTCGGAGTCGTTGTTGCTCCATGCCCTCCAGGCCACTGAGCTCTTCCCCCTTCACACTCGCCCATATCTTATTCTCGCACAGGGCTATCTGAAGCTTGGCGACTGCGAGAAGGC
>CALEHZ010000128.1 GCA_937875715.1 uncultured Campylobacter sp.
GCTAAAAGTGGCGTTATCCTACCTATTGAGCCACTTCGCCACCACAGCCACGCTAAAAATGTGAGAATAGCAAACTTACATCCTTACTTCGTAAGTGGCAGGATTTATTTTAATAAATTTATGAGTGGATTAAGCGAGCTTGAAGCAGAGCTTTTAGGCTTTGACCCTGATGTTGAAAGCAAACACGATGACGCCATTGATGCCCTAGCATACGCACAAGAGTTTATCGCACACCGTGATTTTAGCCCTAGCGATGATAGCGGCGAATGGATAGAAGAAGAAAGCTGGAGTTAGGCGTTTTTTGTTGCTTGTTCGTCTTTTATCTCTGTAAATATAGCAAAAGCAAAAGGCGTAAGCAAGCAAACAATAGATAAAATTACTAATGCCATATTCATTTTAAATCCTTTAATTCATTTTGTAATTTTTTAATATGTTTTATTATAAAAAGCTGTGCTAACGCAACACCAACCATAGCAAACGCACTGGTATAAATAAGCCAATTTGGTGCAGTTATTATTCCACCAGCAGAAGAAAAAGTAAAAGCACAAAGTGCTAAAAGTGCACTAAATAACTTGTCGTAGTTACTACGCCAAAAGCCCAATTTGTCTATTATACTATCCTTTTTACTCATTTTACACCAGCTATTTTTTTAAAGCCTTTATACATAGTTGCTAAAAATAACACTATCACACAAAATAAAATAATCTCACGCATTTCATCCCCTTTTTAGCACACAATTATATTTTGAATTTTCTAAATTGTCAAATTTGAATTTTATAAAATTTATTTTCTACTTTTTCTAAAAAAACCTTTTATAAAAGTTAGAATTTTATAAAATTCACTTTGCTTTTTGTAAAATTTTATTTGATACATTTTAATTGGCGTTGTCATATCATTCCTCCACTTCTATATCTATTACTTCAAGCTGATTTAGTATTTGTGATGCATCTATGTTTGCTCTTGGGATATTAGCTAGTCTATCAAGCATTCTATCATCTCTTTCGCTAGTTAGCTTAAATAGCTCTATGAATTTTTTAAAGTCTTTCATCTCTAGAGCCCCAGCATTGCTTTTTTCTCTTAGTATAAATAGCTCATTTTCTGCTATATCATAAGCAGCATTTAAAAGCGTATTATTTGTTTCTATTGATATTTGCGTGTTTTTGGTAGCTGTTTTTAGAGCTGAGCTTTTTACTATCTCTTTGCTATCATCACTTGCTAGTGCTATTGCTAGTTTAGCCTCTAGGGCTTGCGCCCACTTAAACTTCTTTTTCCATCTACTTATACTCCCAGCCCCCACGCTAAATCCTGCTTCTTTTAGCTTAGCTTGTAGTGCCTTTTCAGTTATCGGTGTCCAGTCGTTTGCCACGCAGGGACTTTCTACATAGATTTCATAGGCTAGGCGTTGTGCCTCGCTCATAGCTTCAAACATTTCATTTGTTTCATTTTCCATTTTCTCTCCTTTTTTATGTTATAATATGCCATTTTTTTTTAAAGGATAAAAA
>CALEHZ010000129.1 GCA_937875715.1 uncultured Campylobacter sp.
GCTCACAAACAGCAGTTATTTCAGCACTTGCTAAGATTTTGGCGTGAATTTTTTAAAAAATTACTTTTTATAAAATTCACAAAGAAAATTCACAAAGAAAAACTAAATATTTAAAAAATTCAAATAAAATTCACAAAATTTTAAGGATGAATTTTATGAAAATCATACAAATTGCCCCTTTAAAAAATGATTATTTAGAAAGCATTGGTTTTGCTTGGCACAGCGATATTGATGGCAGTCGTTATGTCCCTGGCGAGCTTGTAGAAGTTTCGCAGGCTCAGTGCGAGGCGTATTACGCAGCGGTAAATGAGCTTTATGATATGTTTTGCACGGCGGCTCAGCATGTGATTGATAACAATCTCTTTCACGAACTAGGAATTCCATTTAATCTGGTTGAACTCATTAAAAAAAGCTGGGAAAATGATGTTCATTGGCATTTATATGGGCGTTTTGACCTTGCTGGTGGGCTAGATAATAAGCCTATAAAATTACTTGAATTTAACGCTGATACGCCAACGGCTGTGTTTGAGACTGCGATTTTACAATGGGCGATGCTTACACAAAATGGGCTTGATGAAAATGCGCAGTTTAACGACCTTTTTGATGGCCTCTCAGAGAATTTTAAGCGTCTTTTAACGCTTGGAGATGATACGAGCGAGTTTGAGAAAATTCAGGCGCAAAATGATTTTAAGATACTTTTTACTTGTATTGAAGGCAGCATTGAAGATGAACAAACCACAAGGCTAATTCAAGCAGCCGCTACTCACGCAGGGTTTAAAACAGCTTTTGCTTATGTCCATGAAATCAGCTTTGATGATGAAAATGGCGTGTTTTATAACGGGCAAAATTACGAGTTTTTATTTAAGCTGATTCCTTGGGAAATGATAGCGATAAACGAGGGCGAACTTGCTTTAAAGCTTTTAAATATCGTAAATAACCAAAAGGCAATTATTTTAAATCCGGCTTATACGCTACTTTTTCAAAGCAAGGGAATTATGAAAATTTTATGGGATTTGTATCCAAATCATCCGCTTTTGCTAAAAAGTAGTTTTGAACCTTTAAATGGTAAAAAATATGTTAAAAAGCCGTTTTTGGCACGCGAGGGCGCAAATGTGGAGATTTTTGAAAATGGAGTTTGCGCGGCAAAAAATGGCGGAGAATACGAAAATCAGTCCTTTTTATACCAAGAATACACAGAATTAAACAAAGATGAAAAAGGGCAAAAGTATCAAGCAGGAGTGTTTTTTGCCTATGAAGGTTGTGCGCTTGGATACCGCAAAGGCGGCGAAATTCTAGATAATTTTTCAAAATTTGTAGGACACATAATCAAGTGAAAATTATAGTTGGAATTAGCGGTGCAAGCGGGACGCATCTTGGGATAAAATTAGCAAATTTTTTAGCCTTAAAGCACAATGTAGCCGCAATAATCACCAAAGGCGCAGACTTTGCTTTTAAGGCAGAAAAATTAGGCTGCTATTTAGAAAATTCAAAAAATTCAGCTTTAAAAAATTCAGGCAAAATTTTAAAAAATTCAGCTTTAAATTTAGCAGATTTTTTAAATCCAAAAATCGCTGTTTTTGATGCTATGGACGCTGCACCAGCTAGTGGCAGCAGTGGCTATGAAGCGATGATTATCGCACCTTGTAGCGCAAACTCACTAGCAAAAATTGCTTGTGGGATCAGCGATAACTTGCTTTTAAGAGCGGCAGCCGTTATGCTAAAAGAGAAAAGAAAGCTAGTTTTAGCTGTTAGAGAGCTGCCATTTTCGTCTATAAGTTTAGAACAAATGACAAATTTAGCCAAAATTGGTGCTATAATAGCGCCACCAATTCTAGCCTATTACAGCAAGCCGCAAAGCCTTGAAGATGCTGAAAATTTCATCATCGGCAAATGGCTTGATGCTTTGGGTATAGAAAATTCATTATTTAAAAGGTGGGAAAAATGAAAATTGTTTTACTTGATGCAGACACTTTGGGCAGAGACACTGATGTAGGCATATTTAGAGAGTTTGGCGACTTTACTAGCTACGAAACAACGGATGCTAATCAAACTCTTGGGCGCGTAAAAGACGCTGATATCGTCATCACAAACAAAGTAAAAATCACACGTGAAATCATGCAAAATAGCAAAATAAAATTAGTCGCTGTAACTGCAACTGGCACAAATAACATCGATTTAGTCGCTGCTAAAGAACTTGGCGTATGTGTAAAAAATGTCGCAGGATACTCTACAAATAGCGTGGCGCAGCAGTGCTTTGCTAATATTTTATCTATTTTAAATCATATTGCTTATTATAATGATTATTGCGTGAGCACGCAGGGCTGGGCTTCAAGTCCTGTTTTTGTGCATTTACAAAAGCCAATTCATGAAATCGCTGGAAAAAAATTCTGCGTCGTGGGGCTTGGCGATATAGGCAAGGCAGTGGCAAAAATCGCTGCTGCTTTTAACTGCGATGTTTGCTACTATTCTACAAGTGGCAAAAATACAAATAGCGAATATAAAAGAGTGGATTTTGATGAGGTTTTAAACTGCGATATAATCAGCATTCACGCACCTTTAAATGAAAATACAAAAGGACTTTTTGATGCTAAGGCAATTTCAAGGCTAAAAACTGGTGCGATTCTATCAAACTGCGGCAGAGGAGGCATCGTAGATGAAGAAGCGATTGCTGTTGAGATCGATAGAAGAGAGATTTTCTTTGCTAGTGATGTGCTAGAAACTGAACCTATGAGAAAAGATCATCCATTTTTAAAAGTAATTCACAAAGAGCGTCTTTCACTCTCGCCGCATGTAGCTTGGGCTAGCAAAGAGGCGATCGCAAGGCTTATGGAACTTACTTTTGGCAATATTAAGTCATTTTTAAAGGAAAATAAATGAAAAAAATTCTTTTTGCTTGTTTGGCGGTGTTTGCTGTTTTTAGCGCTGCTTTTGGGCTGGATGCAAACAAATACATCACGCTTGATGAAAATGTGCAAATAAAAAATGCACAAAATAGCGTAATAGAGATATTTAGCTATGCTTGTATCCACTGCTACACTCATCACAAAAACGGCTCGCTAGCCACAATAAAACAAGCAAATCCAAATGCTAGCTTTGCGCTTTGGCAAGTAGAAAAAATGGGGCAATATGGTGAGCAAATGATGAAAATCATGGCTTACGCAGCAGCTGTGGACGCTAAAAACAATAAAGATATTTTAGATGAAAATAGCGTTACGCAAAAGCTGATTGGGTCGTATTTTGAAGCCACTTTTAAATACAAAATGAACTTTAAAAATGCTAATGAATTTTATAGTTTAGCTAGCAAAATTTTTGAGAGCTTTGGGCAAAAAGCAAGCGCAGAAGATATCGAAAACTACGCTCTAAGCGAGTCTGGCAAGGCGTATATACAAAGAGCAAATGAAGGATTTGAGGTAGCAAAAATCACCGGAACTCCAGCTTTTATCATAAATGGCAAATATGTTTTGCGTAATGAAAAAATCGAGTCTGAGGCTGATTTTTTAAACTCAGTTAAAGAGCTTTTAGCAATGTAATTTAATAAAGTGAATTTTATAAAATTTACTATAAAATTCACTTTTGCTGCTATCAAAGCAAAAATCCACCCAGTGGAATGAAGTAAAAAAATTTAAGCCTTGAATTTTATAAAATTCAAAACTATTTAGCATTTTTCTCTATCATCT
>CALEHZ010000130.1 GCA_937875715.1 uncultured Campylobacter sp.
TTCACATAAAGGTGCTAAATGAAAAAATTACTTTTTTCATCAGTTTTAGTTGCCACTTTAGCTAGTTCTGTTTTTGGTGCTTTTCCTGGCAGTGGAGGTATTGTGATTAAAAGTCCTTCTTACCTTGCTAAAAAAGAGCAAGAGAAATTAACTCAACCTGTAAAAACACACCAAGAGACTTATATAGAAGCATTTTGCAAATGGTATGGTTGCTAAGGTTCTTTCGTGAAGGCATCCAACATTTACCACGCTGGATATAACGATATAGCTGGCAATACTATTTTTTCATCTACTAAACAAGCCGCAAATAATCGCAGTGCTAGTGAGCTAAAAGAGCTTGACAAAAGCATTGATAGTATTGCTAGCACTAAAATAAAAGTTAATTATGGTGAAAGCGATTTCAAAAATAAAGTATATTTCAAAGATGGGACAAGCGGCGAATATATAAAAATAGGTCTTAGCGATGATAATTTAGCTAAACTTAAAAACACTTTTAATCAAAACGATTTTTATGATAGAGATAATGGTTCAATCATTTTAAGTGGTAATGCCGAAAGCTTTGTAGCTGGATGGTTTAGTGATATTGCTTATAAGCGTGGATATTTAAATGCCGATAGTGATGGCAATGGCTCTATGAGTAGTGATGAGTTAGCAAACACAAACTCAGGTTTTATGGCAAATAGCTCTTTTAATGTTTGTAAAAATCTTATAACATCAACTTCTACTTCAAGTTATTTAAAATTTGACAATGAATTTAGAAGTCTGCACGAAACTCTGGCACAAAAAGGAAAATATGTAAGTAGCACTATAGAAGCAGAGCTTAATAAAACTTTGGCAAATGATAAAGATAGCAATGGAGAACTTGTATATAAAGAGCTAATCTCAGAAGCAGAACATAACGCAGACACCGAAGAAGTTGTAGAAAAAACATTTTCTCGTAAAAAAGCTGATTGGGGCGAAGAGGTAAATTTGCTTGAAGAAACACCAGAGCAAAAAGCTTTAAAACAAATGCTTATGGGTGGTGTAGGCTCACTAAATGCTGAGCAAAAAGCACTTCTAACAAAAGCTGGACTGCTAATAGATGAAAATACACAAGATTTAAGCTCTGTAATAAAAAATATAGAAGCAAATATAAAAAATTCAAAAATAGATTTTAAGGCATAAAAATTTTACCTAGACCATTGTCAAATGCATACCAAAAATACACCGCTAAAATTACTTTTAAAGATATATAGCAATTAAAATATATGCATAACAAAATAGCAAATCTTTTTTAAAAACAATCTAAATAGAACTATTTTAAAAAAAATTATTTTTAAAAAATTCTAAATTTATTTACAAAGTGTTACTTTTTAACACACTTTTCTACTTTTTTTGCTTTTTTTTTACAAAATTTGCTAA
>CALEHZ010000131.1 GCA_937875715.1 uncultured Campylobacter sp.
CTTCTTCATCTTGGAAGCGGGGACATCAACGGTTTCATGCTTAGCGGTTCCGGCGTTGCGGATGCGGGTAAGCATATCTGCAATGGGGTCAGTGATCTGCATAGAGTTTATCCTCCTAATTTAGAGTTACTACCCATTTAGGTAGTTTCGGCGGCGAGGTTCCACGCCAATACATGATTGGTCATGGCCTTTCGCCATCCTTTGTTGAAAACTTTCAAAGTCTTTCGCATCGTGGCGGCATTCAAAGCGCGTTTTCATTGAATTCCGGGGCTTTGCTGAGGCTCTTACGGTTCTCAAAGCCGGGAGTAGACCATCTTCCGGCAAATATAGATACTATCACAATTGGACAAAAAAAGCAAGCAAAATTTTATTATTTTTACCAAAAAATTTTTACTTCGCCATGAAATTTCAAAAAATTCAAAAGGCTAAAAATGAATCTAGCATTGCTTTTAGAAGTGATTATTACAGCGTTTGCGCTTAGTGTGTCGCATTGTTCGTTTATGTGCGGCGGCTTTGCTATTTTGCTTGGCAGACTAACTAGCGCTTTAAGCCGCCCAAATGCTCTAATTTTCACGCTTTTATACCATTTTGGGCGCATTGGAGCTTATGCATTTTTGGGCTTTATTTTTGGTGCTTTTGGCGCAGGCGTGATGAAAAACGCTGCTAGCAAGGGGCTAATTTTCTTTGCTTGTGGCGTGTTTCTCATCCTTTTTGCCGTGATTTTACAAACCCGTGGCAGACTTTTAGCACTTTTAGAAAATTCATTTTTACAAGGCAAAATTCTAGCCCTCGCTCGCAAACTAGCTAAACGCCGCTATATCGTCATTTTAGGCATTTTAAACGGACTTTTGCCTTGTGGGGTGGTTTATTCGTTTTTAGCGCTCTCGTTTAGCAGTGGCAGCAAAGAATTTGCAAGTCTAATCATGCTGATTTTTGGGCTTTGCACCTTGCCAGCCCTGCTATTTTATGCCTTTTTATCACGCTTTTTAACTGCGAATTTTAGGCGCATCGCAGGTCTTTTCAGCTCAGTTTTAATGGCACTTTATGGCATTTATTTAGCCTACAAAGGCTACATGCTAATAGGCTGAATTTTTTGCTTTCGTTCACTGCTGCGAATTTGAATTTTATAAAATTCACTTTGGCAGCAGTGGATGAAATGGTAGCAAATAAATAGACAGCGAATGAAATACCAGCGGATAAGGCGACTGAATTTTATAAAAAGTGAATTTTTTAAAGAATGAATTTTATAAAGAATGAATTTTATAAAGAATGAATTTTATAAAAAGTGAATTTTATGAAAACTAAATTATTCCAAAAAATTCAATTAAAGTTTTTCTTTTATAATGTTGATTTGTCCGCTTTTAAAGCTTTTTGTCCCAAAAATCGCACGCAGTTTGTCCATGCCTATATAAAACTCTTTCATCATCACTAAAACCAAATATCGTCCAAAGGCGCTAAGCGTGATTTCATCGCCATTTTGCGTGATGACCTTGCTTATTTTTAGCAAAAGCAAAATTAAGCTAAGGTCGTTTTTATCAATATTATTTTGCGTACAAAAGTCCTTAAAATTCATCTTTATATCAAAAAGCTGGGTTAAAAGCAAATAAAGCGCTCTATTTTTTTTACTAAACTCACAGCTAGCAATCACGCAAGAAGCCCCAGAATTCGCTCTTTGAGAGTAATCGTCTAAATTAAAAGCATTAATTAAAAGCTTGCCGTCCAAAAAGCTAAAGGCACCTGACCCAAGCCCCAAATACTCGCTAAAAGCGCTTACATACTCATCTTTTATAGCAGTTTTGTCTTTTTTGCTAAAACTCCAAACATTGCCTTGTTCGTAGCCATCCATGTTTTTGCAAATTAGCTCGTAAAATTCACGCTCATTATCTTTTAGGCTTACTCCAAGCGACTTTGCGATACTATCTTTTGTAAGGTTTGATTTCATCAATGGATAAAAGGTAAATTGTGCTGCATTCGTGCTTTTAGCCATTTTTATGTCATTTAAAAGTGATTCTTTGCTTTGATTTGGAAAATTAAAAATTAAATCCACACTCAAAGCCGGCAGGATTTGAGCGATTTTTTCAAGCTTATCTCGCACCATTTCGCCACTGCCAAATTTTTCAAAGCGGCCGATTTTACGCAAAATCTCATCATCAAAGCTTTGTACGCCCACACTTAAGCGATCAATTAGTCCTTTAAAGCGCTCCAAATCATTTATGTGCGATGGGTCGCTCTCACACGAAATCTGCGTGATATTAAAGAGTTTTTTGGCTAAAATGAGTGTTTTTTCAAGCTCAAGCTCATTTATAAGCGTGGTGCCGCCGCCCACATACATCGTGCTAAAATCATAGCCAAGCTCTTTTACTTTTAGCATTTGGCTGCGCAAATCCTCAAAATAAATCTTTGCTTTTTGCTCGTCGTAGTGGTATTTGTGAAAGCTACAATATGGGCAAAAAGTATGACAAAAAGGCACATGCGCATAAAGCATATAAGATTTTTGTGGATTTGGGCTAGGTAGCTTGGCAGCACAAATATTTATGTTTAGCTCATCTTTAAGAGCTTTTTGAATTTTTCCAGTGGCGAATTTTAAAGCTAAGGCTTCAATTTGTTTTTCTAGCACAATTTTATCCTAAGAAATTTTAAAAAGTCGCTAATTATAGTGTTTTTTCAGTAAATATTAAAAAAATATTAGCTAAAATCGCAAAATTTTTTTATTTAAGGCAAAAAAATGGATGTAATCGCATATAAAATTGATGATAAAATCATAGATACACAGACTTATAAGGCTGAAAATCTAAGTGGTGGCGCTGAGATTTATTATGAAAACTCAGCAGACGCCCTTGATATCATTCGCCACAGCTGCGCGCACCTTATGGCGCAGGCTATTACTGAACTTTATGGTGATGTTCAGTTCTTTGTAGGGCCTGCTATTGAAGATGGATTTTACTACGATATGCGCGTAAAAAAAGCTGATGGAGAAAGCCTTGGCGAAGAAGATTTAGCCGTAATTGAAAAGAAAATGAAAGAGCTAATTGAGGCTAAGCAAGATTTAGTTAAGTCTTATTCTACTTGGGACGAAGTTAGCGCAAAATACGCTGGGGACGATTTAAAACAAGAAGTTTTAAAGCGCATTCCAAAAGGCGAAGTTACTTTATATTCGCAAGGAAAGTGGGAAGATATTTGTCGTGGGCCACATGTGCCAAATACAAGGTATTTGCGCTGGTTTAAGCTTACTCGCATTGCTGGGGCATATTTAGGCGGCGATGAAAAGCGTGAAATGCTAACTCGCATTTATGGCACGGCTTTTGCTGATAAAGAAAGCTTAAATGAGCATTTGCGTATAATGGAAGAGGCTAAAAAGCGCGACCACCGCAAACTTGGCGAACAAATGAAGTTTTTTAGCTTTGATGAGACAATCGGCGCTGGACTGCCGATTTGGCTACCAAATGGCTCTCGCCTTCGCACAAGGCTAGAACATAAATTATACTATGCTTTGCGTAAGCGTGGATATGAGCCAGTGCGAGGTCCAGAAATCCTAAAAAGCGAAGCATGGAAAATCAGCGGACACTACGCAAACTACAAAGAAAATATGTATTTTACGCAAATTGACGAACAAGAATACGGCATAAAGCCGATGAACTGCGTAGGACACATAAAAGTATATCAAAGTGAATCACGCTCTTATCGCGATTTGCCACTGAAATTCTGTGAATACGGCGTAGTTCATAGACACGAAAAAAGCGGCGTTTTACACGGACTTTTTAGAGTTAGAGAATTTACTCAAGACGATGCACATCTTTTTGTAATGCCAAGCCAAATCAAAGAAAATGTATATGAAATTCTAGATTTTGTGGATAAAATGATGAATGCCTTTGGTTTTCATTACGAAATGGAAATCTCTACAAAACCAGCAAAGGCAGTAGGTAGCGATGAGGTCTGGGAAGTAGCGACAAAAGCGCTAAAAGACGCACTTGATGAAAAAGGGCTAAAATACGGCATTGACGAAGGTGGCGGCGCATTTTATGGGCCAAAAATAGATATAAAAATAACCGATGCCTTAAAACGCAAATGGCAGTGTGGAACGGTGCAAATTGACTTTAACTTACCTGAGCGTTTTGAGCTAGAATATACTGATGAAAATAACGAGAAAAAGCGTCCTGTGATGATTCACAGAGCGATTTTAGGCAGCTTTGAGCGCTTTATAGGCATTTTGCTAGAACACACAGCCGGCGAGCTGCCACTTTGGCTAGCGCATACGCAAGTTGGCATTATACCGATTGCTGAAAGCCACAATGCTTATGCTAAAGAAATTTATGATACTTTATTAGACCTTGGCGCAGATAGTAAGATATTTAACAAAAATGAAACTTTAAACAAGCGTATTCGCACTGCTGAAAAAGAGCATATTCCTATGCTTATCGTGCTTGGCGATGCTGAGGTAAGTGAGCGAAAAGTCGCTATCCGCGACCGCCAAAATAGAGAACAAAGCGAACTTAGCTTAGATAAGTTTTATGAGTTAATCAAATCCAAATTAAACGAGGTGACTTTTTGAGTAAAGACAAAGTTTACTTAAACGAAGAAATACGCGCAAATGAAGTGCGCTGTAATGGCGATGATGGCACTAGTTATGGCATCATCAGTAGGCTCGAGGCCCTTGCTATCGCTGAGCGTATGGGGCTTGATTTGGTGCTTATAGCGCCTGATGCAAATCCACCGGTTTGTAAGATAATGGATTATGGAAAATTCCGTTATCAGCAAGAAAAGCGCCAAAAAGAGGCCAAGAAAAAGCAAAAAGTCATTGAAATCAAAGAGATAAAACTCTCAGCAAAAACTGCTCAAAATGACCTAAACTACAAGGTAAAACACGCATTAGAATTCATTGAAGAGGGCAAGCATGTGCGCTTTCGTGTGTTTTTAAAAGGTCGTGAGATGAACACTCCGCAAATGGGCGTTGTTATGCTAGAAAAAATTTGGGAAATGGTAAGCGACAAGTGCGAACAAGGCAACGCCCCAGCGCTTGAAGGTCGCTATGTAAATATGCTTGTAACGCCAAAAAAATAGTGGCTTTGAATTTTATAAAACTGCTTTGAATTTTATAAAATTCAAGCCAGTTTTATTCACTGCAGCGAAATTACAGCCAAATGAATTTTATAAAATGAGATTGCCACGACCTGCCGCGCAGGTCTCGCAATGACGAAAGTGGCGAATTTTATAAAATTCACAATCGCAGCAGTGAATTTGCCCCTTTTATAAAATTCACTCTTATAAAATTCATTCGCTAATCAAAGCCAAAAAATTCTTAATATGACTTTTTAGCACGCTTTTATCGTAATTTTCCAAAGCAAATTCATAAGCATTTTTAGCAAGAGTTTGTGCTTTTTTTGGATTATTTAGCAGGTGTAAAACGCAGTATTTTAGACCCATTGGATTTTTATAAGTGGCGCAAAGCCCCCTAGTTTCGTGCAAAATCAGCTTATTCATCGGCGCTTTGTCATAGACTACAATTGGCCGTTTGGCACTCATAGCCTCAATTAGCGCTGTCCCAAGCCCTTCGCTATGACTGGCAAAAACAAAAACATCACAGGCTTTAATCACATTTGCCTTATCCTGTCTAAAGCCTGTAAAAATAGCCTTTTTAGCCGCTTCTTCGCCCATAATTTTTAGCATTTTTTCTTTTGTATTATCGCTTACATTTCCGCCAAAAATGAAGGTAAAATCATCTATTTGAGCACTAAGTTCGCGAGCTAAAATCGCTAAATCATAAGCACCTTTTTCTTCATACAAAGAAGTAAAGGTTCCTACGCAAATTTTAGAGCTAATCTGCTCTCTAAGCTCGCTTTTAGGCTCTTCAAATGCTTTTACATCCACGCAGCTTGGCATGTAAATAAGCTTGTTTTTATTGATTTTTAAGCTGCGTAAATACTCGCCCACGCTAGCTGAAATGTAAAAAATATAGTCATAAAAATATCTAAAAGCAAGTTTTGAGAGCCAATTTTTGATAGCAAAAAGATTATGTCTTTCGCGAATAAAAATTACATTTTTTCTCCACCAAATAGCACATATAGCACATATCCAGCTATCAGTAGAGCCGTGAGATATTACAATTTTTATATTATTTTCTTTTATAAGCTTACTTAAAAAAGGAATTGTTTTATGATAATTTTTTTTATGTATTTGTTGTTCAAAAACTTGAAAATTTAGCTCTTTTGCCTTGTTTGCAATCTGTGAGTTTGGATTACACAAAAGCATCACATTATGTCCTAATTCACGCATCGCAAGCATTTCATTTATCACTTTATTTTGCTCGCCGCCCCAGTTAAAGAGCGTTTCTGTATGCAAGATATTCACAAAAATTACCTTTAGAATAATAAACTTTGGCCTCGTTTGCTCGCCTTTATGGGCGCAGACCTGAAATAGTCGCAACGAAGCAAAAAGCACAATTATAGCAAAATTTTATCAAAACACTTTAAAGCTTTAAAAAATTCACACAGCTAGTAAAGCAAAAATTTAAACAAAATATAATTTAAAATATTTTTTAAAACTATTATTTATTTTACAGAAAAT
>CALEHZ010000132.1 GCA_937875715.1 uncultured Campylobacter sp.
GTATGTTTTTATGTTTGTCCCTAATGAAAATATGCTTTTTTGTGCGCTTGAAAATGATAGAAATATTTATCAATTTGCCTATGAAAAGGGCATTTTTCTAACCACGCCACTAACCTTGCTAATGTCGCTAAAAACGGTTTATCTATGCTGGCAAAGCCTGAAAGCAGACGCAAACTCAAGAAAAATCTTTGAAAAAGCAGGGGATTTATATGATAAAATCTCAGCTTTTAGCCTTGATTACGACACTTTGGGGCGAAATATCGAAACCTTGCTTTCAAACTACAATAAGGCAAAAAATAAGCTAAGTGATGGCAAAGGCAATATTTTAAAGCGAACGCAGGATTTAAAGCTGCTTGGTGCTAAGGTAACAAAAGAAATAAATAAAGAGTATAATGACGATGAATACGATAACGCAGATGATTTTGATATCTTAAAGCGTGATGAAAAAGGCGAGATTTTGTTGCCTAAAAAAGTGGAAAATTCAGAGACTGAATTTTCTAAAAATTTAGAAAATTCAGAAAATTCAAACACTTTAGAAAATTCAAAAAATTTAAACTCAGAAAATTCACATTTTAGATTAGAATTTTCTGATTTTTTACTAACAGAAAATTCACAAAATTTTACGCAAGAAAATACAAATAAAAATGCGTAAAAAAATATGTATTATTAGCACTGGTGGAACGATTTTAGGCTCTTTAAATGACAATGGCTACACCAGTGCAAAGCTTGATTTTAAGGATGTTTTTAGCACTTTTTTAAGCTCTGAATTTTCTAAAAATATTGATTTTGAAATTTTAAAGCCTTTTAGCGTTGGCTCGCAAGATATGAGCTTTGAAAAGCTACTGCTTTTGATGAAAAACATAAAAGAAAATATTAGCTCAAATGATGCTATTATCATCACTCACGGCACTGATACTATGGAAGAAAGTGCGTTTTTGGCTTTTTTATTATTTCATAATGCAAAAATTCCTATAATTTTTTGTGCTGCGATGTATCCGCCAAAACACGTGCTTTTTGATGGAGAGAAAAATCTTAAATTTGCGATTATTTCATCATTTAAAGCTACTGGTGTAAATGTGGCGATGAATAATGCTTTAATCCCAGCAAATGAAGCAATAAAGCTAAAAAGCGTGGGCGCTGATGCCTTTGTAAGCACTAAAACGCTGGCAGAAAATTTAGAAAATTCAAAAAATTCAAAGCCAGAAAATTTAGAAAATTCAAAAAATTCAAAGGAAAATGAGCTTAATTTTACTTTGCCAAAATCTTTGGTAAATGTCGTAGTGATCTATGCTGATAGCACTTTTATACCTTTTTTTAAGCCTGAATTTTTTGAACATATAAAAGGCGTGGTTTTGGCTGGAATGGGCGCAGGTACGCTAAACAAAACTGCACTTGAATTTTTTGAAAATCTAAAAATTCCAGTAGTTAGATGCTCAAGGTGTGCTTTAAGCTATGTAAGCAAGATTGGTGAAGTAGAGCAAAGCTCGATGATACCAAGCTATTCTTTAAATCCGGCAAAGGCAAAAATTCTATTAAGTTTGGCTCTATCGCAAGGCGCAAACAAAGAAAAAATTCAAAAATATTTTGAATTTTTCGCCTAATTTTAAAGCTATTTTTTACTTTTAATTAGCTAAAATGCAAAAATTTTTTTTCAAGGTTAGAAAATGACACAAGAAGAACTAGACGCTTTGATGGCAGATGATAGCGGTGAGCTAGAAGAGCTAGAAGAAGTGCCAGTAGAAGAAGCACCAAAGAGTAACAAGCAAAATACTATTGATGATACTGCTGCGATTTTAGCAGCTGATGTTGATCTAAATGTTCATAAAGGCGGCGCTGCAAAAGAAGCCAAAGAAAGTGATGATTCAGGGTGGTCGCCACCACCACCAACAAGCGATCACAAGATGGTTCAGCAGCTCGATGATGTAACACGCGATAGCGAAGAAAAAGCCACACAAGTTTTAGATATGCTTGATGGCATAAACACGCTTTTAATGGATGGCGAAGAAGGCGCAAATAATGTAAAAGAAGTGCTTAGCTCAAATATTGAAGTATTTGAAAAATTAAGCGCAAAATTCTCACAAATTTCTACTTTTAGTGAGCAAAAAGAAAAATGCGAACAAGCCTTAAATGATGTAGATGGGATACTTACAAAGTTTCAAGATGGGCAAAATGACATCATGAACATTATGGATATGATGCAATATCAAGATATTCACCGCCAAAAAATCGAGCGTGTAATAAATGTAATGAGAGCCTTGGCAAAATACATGAATAGCTTGTTTGCAAGCAATATTGATGATAAGAGCAGGGCGCCAAGTGCGGTTCACCTTGATGGTGATAAGACTGAGAATTTGATGAGTGATGATGATATTGAGTCGCTAATCAATTCACTAGGCAAAAAATAATTTTTATCTTCGTCTGGCACGCTATCTGCGGCAAAATCTCACTTCACACTTCGCTTGACGCACCATCAGTGCGCCTGCGCTCGTGTTTGTGAGCTTTTACCACATCTAGCGCACCATACTTAGCTAAAAAATATTTTTTAAATCATTAGAATTTTTAGAATTTAAAAAAGCTTATGAGAAAACCTGAATTACTAAGTCCGGCTGGAAATCTAACAAAATTAAAAATCGCCTTGGCATACGGCGCTGATGCTGTGTATGCTAGCGTGGGCAGCTTTTCGCTTCGTGCTAGGTCTGGCAAGGAATTTGACATGGAAAGTTTTGCACAAGGCATAGAATACACGCACAAAATGGGCAAAAAATTCTACGCTACTGTAAATGGCTTTCCATTTAATGGGCAAATCGATGGCTTAAAAAGGCATATAAAAGCGGTGGGAGAGCTAAATCCTGATGGCTTTATCATCGCTACACCTGGCGTGATGAGCATAGCAAAAGAACTAGCCCCACATGTAGATATCCACCTCTCAACCCAAGCAAATATAATGAATTATTTAGATGCGAAATTCTACTATGATTTGGGTGCTACTCGCATCGTAGCAGCGCGTGAAATGAGCCTAAAAGATGTAATAAATATAAAAGAAAAAATTCCAGAGCTTGAAATAGAGATTTTTATCCACGGCTCAATGTGCTTTGCTTACAGCGGTCGCTGTTTAATCAGCGCTGTTCAAATGGGGCGTAGCTCAAACCGTGGGGCTTGTGCTAACGACTGCCGTTTTAAATACGAACTTTACGCAAAGGGCGAAAATAACGATACTTTATTTAGACTTGAAGAAGACGAAAGTGGAACGCATATTTTTAACTCAAAAGATTTAAATCTCTCAGCACATATTGCAAAAATCATTGAAAGTGGCGCAGTAGATAGCCTAAAAATAGAAGGGCGCACAAAAAGCGAGTATTACGCAGCGTGCACGGCTGGGGCGTATCGCAGAGCTATTGATGATGCTGTGGCGGGGTGTTTTGAGCCTGAAATTTACGCTAGCGAGCTAAATACGCTAAAAAATCGTGGTTTTAGCGATGGATATCTCATCTCTCGCCCTTATGAAAAAAGCGACTCACAAAACCTTCAAACTAGCATTAGCGAAGGCTCAGCCCAAGTTGATGCTTTTAGCGAAGATGGCAGGTATTTATAGGCAAAATCTACGAGGTTTTAGCCCCAAGCACTACAAAAATCAATCAAGGCGAAGATGAAATAGGGCGAGTGTTTGAATGTGATGGCAAAAAATTCATTGAATTTTTTAAGCTAATTAGCCTAAGCGGCAAGGCTTACGAGAGTGTTCATAGTGGCAATGTAAATGAAATTTTGCTGCCAAAAGGTTTGCCGCCGTTTTGCTTTTTGCGCTCAAAAATGGAATAAAATTTGCTGTAGAAGCCAAAAAATTCAAGTTAAATTTAGGGGAGAATATGAATTTTGTAAGCATAATAATCGGCTCAAAAAGCGACTATGAGATAGCAAACGAAGCAGTAAAGGTGCTTGACTCATTTGATGTGCCTTGCGAGCTAATAATTAGCTCAGCTCACAGAAGTCCTGAGCGCACAAAAGAATATGTAGAAGGCGCTTTAGTGCGTGGTGCGCAGGTATTTATTTGTATGGCTGGAATGGCAGCACACTTAGCAGGTGCGGTGGCAGCTCACACTACAAAGCCAGTTATCGGTGTGCCTATGCCAGGCAGCGCAGTGGATGGAATAGACGCACTTTATTCAACCGTGCAAATGCCAGCTGGCATTCCAGTAGCCACAGTAGCAATCGGCAAAGCAGGGGCGAAAAATGCTGCATTTTTGGCGGCTCAAATACTTTCTTTAAATAACGAAACATTAGCAGGCAAACTAAGAGAAGATAGAATCAAACAAGAAAAAAATCTAATAGAAGATAGCAAAAAAATTGAAGTTTTATTAAAGGAAAAGGCGTGAAAACATACCTTGAAATTGAAGAATTCTGTCAGCTAGTGCATTTAAACCGCCAAACTGTGGATGAAATGCTAGCCAGAGGGGCACTAAATAGCAAAGAAGAGGGCGGCAAAATCTACATTGAAGCTGATGAAAATAGCATAATTGCAAGTGGGGCAAAAAGCACAAGTGTGGCAAAAACTGCGCCAAATAACGAAGTAGCCACTCTTGCAGGTGCTAGCTTTGTAGAAAAGACTATTGGGACGATTTTAAATCTACACGAAAAAGTATTAGACGCCAAAGACGAGACCTTAGAGGCTCTAAAAGGCGAAAATAAATTTCTTAAAGAAGCGCTGTATTCGATGCAAGAGCTATATGATGAAGACAGAAAAACAGTAGAAACCCTAAACGCTCAGCTAAAAATCGCCCAAGAAGAAGTAGAGTTTATGAAGCGAAAATACAAGCTTATGTGGGATAAAACCGTGGCGAATTTCGCAAAAAGCGCTGAAGAAGCCCAAACACAAGAAGAAGACAAAAATAATTAAAAGCCAAAAATGAATTTTATAAAATTCTAAAAAATTCCAAAAAATTCAAAGCTTGAATTTTATAAAATTCTAAAAAATTCCAAAAAATTCAAAGCTTGAATTTTATAAAATTCTAAAAAATTCCAAAAAATTCAAAGCTTGAATTTTATAA
>CALEHZ010000133.1 GCA_937875715.1 uncultured Campylobacter sp.
ATTTTTTAAAATATTAAAAAAATTTAAAAAAATGTAAAAATTTAAACTTAAATTTATATGAATTTTATAAAATTCGCAGTTATTTTTTTAAAGGGTTGAAAATGAAAATATATCAGCTTTTGCTGATTTTAGCGCTGTTTTTGGGTGGCTGTGCTGGTGTGCAAAATAATAAAATACCAAGTTCTTTGAAGGCTGTGGAAATCAAAGATAATGGTGATTTCGAAGTTTTAAGGGCTTCTGATTTGCTAAATAACAATGATGAGGCTCTTGCTCTAAATAGTTTTTATGAGCTTTTTAAGAAAAATAAAAGCAAGCTGGCTGCAAAAGAGGCTTTTAGACTAGCTTTTATTTTAAAAGATGAGCGTATCGATGAGCTGGCTGCATTTGCTAAAAAAAATCTGAGCAAGGATAATGAAGTTTTGCGGCTAATAATCGGCTATGAAATGGGCAAAAATCGTCTTGGTGTAGCAAAAAAACTTGCTAAATCCTTAAGCCAAAAAGAAGCACAAAATCCAGCAAATCATAGTATTTTGGGCACGATTTACGCACTTGAGGGCAATAATGCCCTAGCTAGGCATTCGCTGCAAAAAGCATATAGTATTGAACCAAGCGAAATCAATCTTTTAAAGCTTATGGATTTGTTAGAAAATTCGCTAAATAAAAGAAGCGAGGCTGTGAAATTTGCAGCTGATTGGGTAAATAAAAATGGCTGCTCAAAGCAAGTCTGTCTCATACTTTTGGGTTTTTATGCACAAGAGCAAAAAATTGATTTGATGGTAGAAATTTATACCAAACTTTATGATAAATTTGGTGGTGAGAATTTTTTAAAAGACGCACTTGCTTTGTATTTGTATAAAAAAGATTTAAATGGCGCAAAAAATTTGCTTGAAAAATATCCTTTTGATAAGGCGATTTTGATGGATATTTATGCTCAGCTTGGCGATTTTGAGGGCGCTTTTTTAACAGCAAAGGCTGTTTACGAACAAAGCAAAGACCCACAATTTCTAGCCAAAATGGCGATTTATAAATACGAAAAAAACGGCAAAATAACAAGCGAGTTTGAACTAGCGCAGATTGTAGCACTTTTTGAAGAGGCTACAAAAAAAATCCAAGACCCGATAATTTTTAATTATTATGGCTATTTGCTAATTGACCATGAAATCGATGTTAAAAAGGGGCTTGATTTGTGCCTAAAAGCTTACGGGCTAAATCCAGATGCTAATTTTATCGTTGATTCTGTGGCGTGGGGATATTATAAACTTGGTGCTTGTAAGCAAGCTAGCGAGTGGATGGATAAAGTCTCTAATGATAAAGAATTTATTTCAAGCGACGAGGCAAGAGAGCATTTAGATGCGATAAATAAATGCTTAATTGAGAAAAAATAGTAAAAAGATGAAAAATTTAAAGTTAAAAAATTCAAGTTTAAAAAATTCAAAAAATTCAAGTTTAAAAAATTCAGCACCTGGCGTTTATAAACTTGATGGAATTTTTGCGCCGTGGCGAAGTAAGTATTTTGGCAAAAAGCCTGATACCTGCGTTTTTTGTGATATAGCACAAAATCCTAGTAAAGATGATGAAAATTTCGTGCTTTTTCGTGCTAAATACTGCTTTTGTGTGATGAACCGCTATCCTTATACTTTGGGCGAGTTTATGATTATTCCATATTTTCACACTGATAATATTGAAAATTTACAAAGTGAAATTTGGCTAGAAATGTGTGGGATAGCGCAAATTGGCGTGGGAATTCTAAAAAGCGAACTTGGCGCAAAAGGCGTAAATCTAGGCATGAATCTTGGCGCTG
>CALEHZ010000134.1 GCA_937875715.1 uncultured Campylobacter sp.
TGAAGATACAAAAAGCACTGACGATGATATGATGGTAAAGCTAGAAGGTTTTTTGGGACTTTGGATCATAGTAAATAACGATGGTCTTACCACCTCAAATCCTGGCTCATTTCTTGTAGGAGTTGGTTTTCCAGACGATTTTTATCCATGATGGAATTATTCACTGCGACAAATGCTCTAAGATGTTTTGAATTTTCTAAAATTCATGTTTTTTATAAAATTCAAAACTAAAATTTTATAAAATTTAAAAATTCAAATACTTTTACTACAATTTTAATTTTTTTGCTATAATTTAGGATTTTATTTAAAAGGACTTAAAATGACTTGGACTAAGGATTCTTGGCGAAAATTAAATATTTTGCAGCAACCAGTTTATGAAAATAAAGATGAGTTAAAAGCTGTTGAAAACAAGCTTGCTGCCTTGCCGCCGCTTGTGTTTGCGGGTGAGGCAAGAGAGCTTGAGAGCAAGCTTGGCGATGTTTGCGATGGCAAGGCGTTTTTACTTCAAGGTGGCGATTGTGCTGAGAGCTTTGATAATTTTAGCGCAAACTCTATTCGCGATACTTTTAAAGTTCTCTTGCAAATGGCGATAGTTCTTACCTTTGCTGGTGGCTGTCCTGTGGTAAAAGTAGGACGCGTAGCTGGGCAATTTGCAAAGCCTAGAAGCAGCGATACTGAAACTGTAGGTGGCGTGACTTTACCTAGCTATAGAGGCGATATCATAAACAGCTTTGAGTTTAACGAACAAGCTAGAAAGGCTGATCCTGCTAGAATGCTACAAGCCTACTATCAAAGTGCATCTACGCTAAACTTGCTTAGAGCGTTTTCTAGTGGAGGTTTGGCTGATTTAAGGCAGGTTCATAAATGGAATCTTGGCTTTGTAAAAAGTGCTAGTAATACGAAATTTGACGAGCTTGCAGAGCAGATTACGCAAACTTTGGCTTTTATCGAGGCTTGTGGAATAAACTCTACAAATGCCCCTACCCTTCATCAAACTACGCTATATACATCGCACGAGGCACTTTTGCTTCCTTATGAAGAAGCACTCACTAGAGTTGATAGCCTAAGTGGCGAAAACTACTGCTGTAGCGCACATATGCTGTGGATCGGCGAGCGCACTCGTGGGCTTGATGATGCTCATGTGCACTTTTTAAGTGGTGTTAAAAATCCTATTGGCTGTAAAATGGGTCCAAATGCCAGTGCTGCTGATATAATCGCGGTTGCTAATAAAATAAACCCAGAAAATAAAAAAGGCAGATTTAATATAATAATCCGCATGGGCGCTGAAAAAATAGAGCAAAATCTGCCAAAAATCCTAACTGAAGTTAAGCGTGAGGGGCTAAATATCGTCTGGAGCATAGATCCTATGCATGGCAACACCATCAAAGCAAGCAATGGCTACAAAACACGTGAATTTGAGGCAGTGATGAGAGAGGTTAAAAGCTTTTTTGATATCCACAGAGCTTGCGGCACAATAGCTGGTGGTGTGCATTTAGAGATGACTGGACAAAATGTAACCGAATGCACCGGCGGCGTAAGTGGCGTAAGCGAAGCTGATTTAGCCAAACGCTATGAAACTCAGTGCGACCCACGCCTAAATGACGAACAAGCAGTTGAGCTTGCCTTTTTAATCGCTGATTGCGTAAAAAAAGCTAGACAATAAATTTTTGAATTTTATGAATTTTATAAAATTCGGCTTAATTGTAAAAAACGGGTGCTGGAAGTGCTCGTTTTTGACCTTA
>CALEHZ010000135.1 GCA_937875715.1 uncultured Campylobacter sp.
AGAATAAACACTAAGGGCAAAGGCGCTGCCCCTTAAATCAATTTTTGGCGTAAAATCTGGCTTTTCTCCACTAAAATAAATATCAAGCCAGTTTTTAGTATAAGCAAAAATTTCGCCACTTTGATGGGCTGAATTTTTTGAATTTTCTAAAAAATTTAAAAAATTCAGCCTATTCATATCGCTAAAAAACAAAGCACAAAGGCTCTTGCCATCGTTGCTAGCAAGAGTTATTTGCCCCAGCGGCGATGAGTAAATATCACAAAACACTTAAAAGCTTACTTCTTTTTATGTTTTTTGTAATATTCTCTTTGCCACTTTTCATATTCTTTTTGCCATTTTTTGTAGTTTTTATGAGCTTTTGGCGGTGGTGGTGATCTGCGGAAAAACTCATCTTTACATTCTTTGTCGCATAGTTCATCAGTGCCGATATTTACGCTGCCTACATTTACATTTACTTCCACAGCACCCAAAACGCCTAAAAGACAAACCCCAAATAAAATCTTTTTTATCTTTCATCCTTTTAAAAAAAAGTATCAGTGTGTATGTTTTCGAAAGCGGCTTTTAGGCTAGTAAATAGCTTTGGGTGTTCGCTCTCAAGCTTTGCTAAAAGCTGTTTGGTCTCATATCTTGCGTGAGGCATTTTGACATCAAAGCGCATCGCAGGACAGGCTTCATCGCCGATTACTTGAAGGTTATTGCGAGTGGCGTTATCTCGTAGCTGCTTTTCACGGGCAAAAATCAGCGGGCGAATTACGATTATTCCATTTTCGGCGGTGTATTTTGGCGCAAGAGTTCTAAGAGCTCCGTTATAGATAAAATTCATAAAAAAGCTCTCGCATGCATCATCAAGGTGATGAGCGATAGCAAGCTTGTTAAAGCCGTTTTTAAGTGCGTAGCTATACAAATAGCCACGTCTCATGCGTGAAAAAAACGAACAAAAACTAGAATTCTTGCGGATTTTTTCCTTACTTAGCTCAAAGACTGAACTATCAATAACTTCGTGTTCTATGCCGTGTTCTGCGCAGTGATTTTTTAGATAAGTAAAATCCTCGCCCATTCCATAGCTTAAAGTAACTGCTTTAAAGCTCCATTTAACGGGGCTGTGAGCATGAAAATGCTTTAAAATGTGCGCTAGACTTAGGCTATCTTTGCCACCACTAAGACCAAGTAAGATCTTATCACCTTCTTCAAAAAGGCTGTATATTGCGTTTGTTTGCCCCACAATACGCAAAAGTTTTTTGCTGATTTCTATATTTTCTGGCTTATTTTCACTCATACTTTTGCCTTAAAATGTGAATCATTTTTTAAGATTTTAAAATACCAAATTCCTAGCCATACACAAAGAATTCCGCCTATAATCAAAACTAAATCTTGTCCGTTCATTTCTCTATCCTTTTTTTAATTAAAATCGCAAAAAGCATAACTAAAATACCCTCAAAACTACCAAGCAAACCACGCTCAAACTCATCTGTAAATTGTAGCGCATACGCACCATTGACAAAAATTCCAAGTCCTATATTTTTAAAAAGTTCTAACATTTAAATTTTTTCTATCATTTTTAAAATAAACTCGGCGCTAATCTTAGCTGAACTTTCTAAAAACTCATCAAAAAGCACATCAGCATCGCCGCTTGCTGTATCGCTTATGGCTCGCAGCAAGAAAAATGGCTTTTGATAAAAGGAGCAAACCTGCGCCACACTCGCCCCTTCCATCTCGCAAGCATGGGCTAAAAATGTGGTTTTTATCCACTCTTTTTTTGCGCTATCAGCGATAAACTGATCGCCGCTAGCTACAATTCCTTCAAGCAGCGTAATGTCAAGTTCTGCTGCTACTTTTCTAGCAATATCATTTAAAATAGGATCAGTAGGCGCAAAATGATCGCTCTCAGGTATAAAGCCAAAAGGATGTCCAAAAGCGCTAAGTTCGGCGTCATGCTGAACACATTTTGTAGCTATTAGCATATCGCCGATTTGTAAATCTTCATGTAAAGCACCTGCTACGCCACTAAAAAGCAAAATATCAGCACCGAATTTTTCAAACATAATCGTAGCTGTCATCGCAGATGCTACCTTGCCGATTTTGCTATAAGCGATGATTATTTCATGTCCTGCGAAGTTTGCTGTGTAGTATGTATTACGAGCGTGTTCTATTTGTTTGTAGTCTTTGATGCCTTGTAAAATCGGCGTGATTTCTTCACGCATCGCACCAAGTATTGCTATTTTCATCTTTTAGCCTTTTATCGCTAAGATTGCTACTTCTAAACTAGCTAGGTCGCTAATGCTAAAAGTTGGCTTATCTGTAATTTTTTTGTTTAGTCCGCCAAGCACGTTAGCGCCAAACTCCACAAAAATATCTACTTCATTTTCTACTGCTTTTATGCTTTGTTTATATAGCACAGGGCAGATGAGCTGTTTTTGTAATAATTCTAGCGCTTTTTCTTTGCTATCATACGGCTTTGCTGTGGCGTTTGAAATCACAGGCGCAAAGCTAGGATTTAAAGCGCTTTCAAGCTCTTTTGCTAGTTTATCACTAGCGTTTTTTAGAAGTTCGCAGTGACTTGCCACGCTCATATTAAGCAGCATCGCACGCTTTGCACCAGCTTCTTTAAACTTACTTTCTAACGTGCTTAAATCATCTTTTAGCCCGGCAACTACGATTTGACCATCGCAGTTATAGTTTGCTGGATAGGCTTTTAAGCCACTTGAGGCGCAAATCTCTTCTACCTTAGCGTCATCAAGTCCCAAAATCACCATCATGCCAGCACCTTTGCCCTCGCAATCACTAGCCATAAATTGCCCACGCAAATTTACAATTTTTGCCGCAGTACTAGCATCCAAGCCACCAGCTGCCACAAGTGCAGAAAATTCACCCAAAGAATGCCCTAAAAGCACCTTTGGTTCATCTTTTATACTCTGTTTAAATGCTGCTAAACTCATCATTGAACTAAGCAAAATCGCAGGTTGAGTAAATTCGCTAATATCAAGATTTTGCCCTTCAAACATAATTTTTTTAAAGTCCATTTTCAAAGCATCACTTGCGCTATCTAAAATTTCTTTACAAAGGGTAAAATTTTCATAAAATTCACGCCCCATGCCGATTTTTTGGCTACCTTGACCTGGAAAAATATATGCTAAATTCATCTTTATCCTTAAATTAATTTATTTGAATTTTATAAAATTCACTTGAAAATTTAGTGATTTTATAAAATTCAAAAGTGAATTTTATAAAATTCAGTGATGTTTACCGCAGCATCCACCGCCGTTTTCATCGTGATGAGCGCCACCACAACAGCCATCATCATGCCCGCCGCAGCCGCAAGTATGAGGCATAACCACAACGCCAGTTAGTTCTTCATCCCCGTCAGCGTCACGAAGCTCAGTAAGCTCAACTTCAAAAAGCAAATCTTTGCCAGAATAAGGATGATTAAAATCCACCACTACACTTTCATCAGTAATTTCTTTTACCACCACACGCGCAGTCTCGCCACTCGCATCTTCGCCAAAAAGCTCCATTCCCACGCTTAAATCAATGCCAGCAAATTGCTCTTTTGGTAAGCTTTGGACAAGCTTTTCATCATACTCGCCAAGTGCCTGCGCACAAGGAATAGAAATCTCTTTTTTCTCGCCCTCGCTCATTTTAAGTAGTTCTTCTTCAAGCCCTGGCAAAACTTGATTTTTGCCGCTTACAAAGGCTAGTTCGCCGCCGCCAGCATTGCTTTCAAGCAATTCTTTTGTATTTGCATCTCTTAGTGCGTAAAAAAACTTTACTACTTTACTCATTTTTGCTCCTTTTGTTGCTTTAAAAAAGCCCATTATAGCGAATTTTTTGCTATAATTGTCAGTTTTTGTAAAATTTTAAAGGTAAAAAATGAAAGAAACTATAAAAGTATTTGGCGCAAAAGAACATAATCTAAAAAATCTTAGTTTAGAAATACCAAAAAATGAATTAGTGGTCTTTACAGGGCTTTCTGGCTCTGGAAAAAGCACGCTGGCTTTTGATACACTTTATGCTGAGGGGCAAAGAAGGTATATTGAGAGTTTAAGCAGCTACGCAAGGCAGTTTTTAGGGCGAGTTGGAAAGCCTGATGTAGAACGCATTGAGGGGCTTACTCCGGCAATTGCGATTGATCAAAAAAGCACCAGCAAAAATCCACGCTCAACGGTTGGGACTATCACTGAAATATATGATTATTTGCGCCTTTTATACGCGCGAGTGGGCGTTCAGCACTGCTGTAAATGTGGCAAAGAAGTAAGCAAAATGAGCGCAAATGATATAATAAATCAAATTGACGCCTTGCCAGAAGGCTCTAAAATCGTGCTTATGGCGCCTTTGGTACGTGAAAAAAAGGGCTCATTTGAAGCCGAGCTTGAAAAGCTAAGAAATGATGGCTATATCCGTGCGCAAATTGATGGCGTGATGCAACGCCTAGATGATGAAATAGAACTAAGCAAAACCAAAAAGCACAGCATAAAAGCCGTGATTGACCGCATAGAATTAACTCCGCAAAATCATCTTCGCCTAATAGAAGCT
>CALEHZ010000136.1 GCA_937875715.1 uncultured Campylobacter sp.
AGAGCTTTCTACTTTGGGCTTTAGCTACCACAAAAAAGCAGATTTATCCATAAACGACATTGCCAAAAAATGGAAAAAGCCACAATTTTGAATTTTATAAAATTCAAACTTTTTCATAAAATTCAGCATTAAATTTTATAAAATTCAAACTTTTTTATAAAATTCACAGCCGCAATAGTAAATGAAAGTGAATTTTATAAAATTCACTCACACAGCGCCAAAGCGGCGTTCTATATTTTCATATTTTTTACAAATTTTTTCACACTCATCAGCGCTAAAATCAGGCCACAAAGTCGGCGTAAATGCTAACTCAGCATAGCTTGCTTGCCAGAGCAAAAAATTGCTAAGGCGCTGCTCACCACCTGTGCGAATGAGTAAATCCACATCACCAAAAGCAGCTGTATCCAAGCTTGCACTCAAATTTTGCTCATTTATCTTGGCATTATTTAAAATTAGTTTTTGAGCTGCTCGCACTATTTCATCTCTTGCGCCGTAGTTTAGGGCTAAAACTAGATTTAGACCAGTGTTTTGTGAGCTTGAATTTTTTAGATTTTCAATCTGGGCTTTTAAATCATCTGAAAATGCGCTAGAATCACCAATTGTATGGAATTTTATATTGTTTTCTAAGACCATTTGTCGCTTAGAAATTAAGAAATTTTTAAGCAGTTTCATCAAAAAATTCACTTCATTTTGTGGACGGCGCCAATTTTCTGTGCTAAAAGCGTATAGAGTAAGCGTTTTTATGCCCCTTTTAGCAGCAAAAATCGCAATTTCTTCAACGACTTTTGCGCCAGCCTCGTGCCCTTTGCTGCGTTCAAAAAATCTTTTTTTTGCCCAGCGCCCATTGCCGTCCATGATGATAGCAAGATGATTTAAAGCATTCATTCTTTTATATCCAAGATATTTTTTGCAGGTTTAAAAAGTGGTTCTATTTTTTCTGTTTTAAAAGCACAATTTAAAACCCCTCCAAGTGCCGTGCTAAGCGAACTATAAGCCGTTGTAATCTGGCAAATTCTACCATTTTCAATGCGTGCTAAAACCTCTGGATAAGTGCTAAAAAGCAAGTAAAAATCAAGTCCGCCGCCAAAAGGTGAAAGCTGTGCTAAACAGTAGTAATTTTCATAATAAAAAGGCACGCTCAAAACGCCTGAGTTTAAGGCTATAAGGCTTTGACAGAGTGCATCAAGCTCGTTTGCTTCATCGCAAAGCACAAGGCGATTTTTAAAAAATTCAAAAGCTGCGCTAACATCGCCTGTCTCAATCACAGTTTCAATTATTTGTTCGCCACCGCTGATAAATCCACCATTTGGACGCTTTGTAAGTCCGTTTATGCTGACTACACCACCATTTGCGGTATTTATATTTGCGTAGTAAAGTGCACCTACTTCAAGCTCAACTTGACTTTTTGTGCTGATTGTGCGAGTGCCAAAACGCAGATTATACCGCCACCAGCTCGTTTTTTCAAGCACTTCAATAATTACTGGTAGTTTTGCGTTTATAATGGTGCTCATAAACTCTCACTAAGTTTTACAATTTGGTCTGCGATTTTGTTTTTATTTGCCATTTTTAAGGTGCTTTGTGAAGCTTTTGTAATAAAAATTACTTCATTTTCATCACTACCAAAATAGTTTTTATCTTTTAAAATATTTAAGCAAACTGCATCTAAGCCTTTGTTTTCAAGCATTTTTCTAGCACTTTGAAGGGCGGTTTTTTCATCCATTTCCATCTTAAAGCCGATTTTTTTACATTTTGCCTTTAAAGAGCCCAAAATATCAATGTTTTCTTTAAGTTCTAAGCTTATATTTTGCCCTGATTTTTTCATTTTTCCACTTTGTTTTTGCACTGGAATATAGTCACTAATTGCTGCGCACATCACGAGCAAATCATCATTTTTAAGCTTTTGCTTAGCAAGAGTTTCAAGCAAATCAGCTGAGCTTTGGAATTCTAGAATTCTAAACTTCTCAAAAGATTTTGGCAGATTTTTTGCCGAGCTTATTAGCACTACATCAAACCCAGCCAAATAATACGCAAACGCAAGCGCTAAGCCCATTTTCCCGCTTGAAAGATTAGTAATTGCTCGCACATCATCAATCATCTCATAGCACGCCCCAGCTGTGATTACAACCTTTTTTATGGCGCTAAGAGCTAGATTTTTAGAATTCCAGGCTCTAAGGGCGCTTAAAACTATATCTTTTGGATTTGCCAAAGCCCCTTTGCCAAAATCACCACAAGCAAGAGTTTTGCTCACACTTTCAATCACGCTAAAACCACGCTTTTTTAATACTTCTAGCGAATTTTGTGTGGCTGAATTTTCTAGCATTTTTGTATTTGCCGCAGGTGCTATGATTTTTGGGGCATCACAGGCTAAAACACAGCTTAAAAGAGCGTTATCAGCAATTCCAGCTGAAATTTTATTTATAGTGTTCGCAGTAGCTGGCGCAATTATCATAAAATCACACTTTGCGTATTCAATATGCGTTATACCGCTACTCCAATCTTCATTTTTAGCGCAAAGCACCTTATGCCCACTAAGCGCTTCAAAAGCAAGATCTGAGCAGAATTCTAGCGTGTTTTCGCTCAGCACCACACGCGTGTCAGCACCAGCCTTTTTTAAAATACTTAAAATCTCAAAAGCCTTATAAAAGCTAATGCTAGAAGTCACGCAAAGCGTGATTTTAACGCCTTTTAAATCTAAGAATTCTAGATTTAGCATTATTTCTTACCAAATTTTTGCTCAAAATATCCAGGCACATTTACTTGCTTTGCGCGAGTTATGATTAAATCGCCCTCATTTGAGCCTTTTGTTACGACTGAACCTGCGCCGATTATGGTATTATCAGCAATCTTAACAGGTGCTACAAAGCTAGTATCACTGCCTACAAATACATTTTTGCCAATTTTCGTGCGGTGCTTTTTAACCCCATCATAATTACATGTAATAGTCCCACAGCCGATATTTGTGCCACTTTGTATCTCGCAGTCGCCAAGGTAAGTTAAATGCCCTGCTTTTACGCCGTCTAATTTAGCATTTTTAAGCTCAACAAAATTGCCTATATGAGTGCCTTTAATCTCGCAATTTGGGCGTAAATGCGCATTTGGACCAACATCACTATTTTCAATCACGCTATTTTCGATGACTGAACCCGATTTTATCACGCTATTTTTTATAAAAGAATTTCCTTTTATCACAACACCACTTTCAATCTCGCACTCGCCTTCAAATCTAGCGTCTGCTTCAATATAAATAGTGTCTGGCAAATGCATAATCACGCCATTTTTCATCAAATTTTCTCTGATTTTTTCAAGCATCTTACACTCAGCAAAAGCAAGAGCGGCTTTGTCATTTACGCCCATAAAATTCACACTATCAAGTGTGCTAAAACCAACGCTTTTGCCACTTTTAAGCGCTAGAGAAATGCTGTCTGTAAAATAATATTCTTTGCTTGCGTTATTATTGTCTATTTTTGGCAAAAGTTCGTTTAAAGCACTAGTTTTAAAAGCATAAGCCCCAGCATTACATAGCTTTACTGCCTTTTCATCATCATTAGCATCCTTTTGTTCGACGATTTTTAGCACATTTTCATTTTGTGTTATGATTCTTCCGTAGCCAAAAGGATTTTCAAGCTCAAAGCCGCCAACAACAATATCTTTTGAATTTTTTAACAAATCAGCCCCCAGCCCAAAAAGCTCGCTAGCGCTAACTAATGGCATATCGCCGCAAGTAATGACGCAATTTTCATGCTTTATAGCGCTAAGCGCTGCCATCACGCCGCCGGCTGTGCCAGGAAAGCTAGTTCTATCTTGTTCTACAATGCTGATTTTACCCTCTTTACACTCATTAGAAAATTCAGCCAAAATGCTTTGCCTAACAAGCTCTATTTTATGCCCAAGCACGATTATTACATTATCGCTGATTTTTAGGCCTTCTTTTATACTGTGAGCTAGCATAGACTTACCGCAGATTTCGTGTAGCACCTTTGGGCGTTCGCTTTTCATGCGAGTGCCCTCGCCAGCAGCTAGAATGATTACGCAGATGTTTTCCATTTTATCTCTTTGAATTTTTTAAAACTTAGCATTCTAGCAAAATAAAGCATAAAATTCACTTTAATTTTTTTTGCTAAAGTGAATTTTATAAAATTCATAAAATTCAAGCCTAAAAATTTTCATCTTCGCTTA
>CALEHZ010000137.1 GCA_937875715.1 uncultured Campylobacter sp.
TGGCTAATTTTTGTATTTGAATTTTTTAAAATATGCTTGAATTTTATAAAATTCAAAGCTCTTTCATTTTGCGTTTGTTCTCAAGCATCGCAGTTGTGGCTTCTAAATACACCTCTTTAAAGTCTTTTTCACCAGTGTAAATAGCCATTCCATGTGCTACTGAAAGCGCTGAATAAGGCGGAATTTCCAGCTCATTTTCGCTCATTTTTTCTTGGAATAATTTTATGATTTCATATCTATTTTCAAAGTCTTCTCCATGCAAAATAGCCGCAAACTCATCACTTTCTAGCCTAAAAATCGCGCTGTGAGAAAAAATCTTACAAATGTATTTGCTAGCCATAATCACAAGAGCATCGCCTGTCGAATACTCGTATTTTTCATTTATAATTTTTAGATTATTTATTCCAAAAACCACCACCGCAAACGGAGCTTGTAAATCCTTTGTATAGTTTTTGTAAGCTGCTTTATTTCTTATTCCAGTTAGTGGGTCTTTGTAGGCTAGATTACTCATTTGCGACATATAGTCTTTGATTTTATCAGCCATGCTGCTAATACTATTTGCTAGCTCGCCTACTTCATCATTTGGGCGATTTTTAATATTTATATTATAGTTTCCTTGACTGATTTGTTTTGTTGCTTCATTGAGTGCTAAAAGCGGTTCAATAAGCCTTTTTGAAAACCAAAAGGCAAAAATAGATGAAAATATCACCACAAAAATAATAATAGAATACATAATAAATAGCAATTTATTGCTTTGTTCAAATATTTCATCATCTGGGGCGTGAAGGACGAACTTCATTCCATTTGCTAAGGTTTCAAAAGCAAGTTTGTGTATTTTGCCGTCTTTTTCGTATTCAATTAAGCTATCGCCGTTATTTTCGTTTTTAGCAAAAATATCCATTTCTACTTTGTCTGTGTGTTCTTTTGTAGTTATTAGATTATTTGAGCTATCGATATTATTATAAACTTTATTATCCAAAACATCTACTAAATGCGCCACAGCGTTATTATAAAGCCAAAAATTTTGCGACAAATCCAAAAACACAGAAAAATCCATATCAATGCCGATAATGCCGATAAATGTGTTATTTTGATCAAAAATAGGCGATACATGCGAAATTACTAAAAGGCCCAAATTATCGTCATAATAAGGACTTATCCACTCTGGCTTTAAGCTATTTTTTGGCTTAAACCACCACACAGAGGTCTCTAAATCTGGGTCAGAAATACCATCAGTTGGCATTTTGACAAAGGTTTTTTTGTATTTTTGCTTTGCGTAAAAAAAGCCATTTTTTTCTTTGCTAGCAAAATCAGGCTCAAGGTCCATATACACGCTAGTTACGCCATAAGAATTTCTTACAATATCAAGCGCAAAGGTTAGAATTTCGTTTGTGAATTTTTCTTTGTAATTAGCATCTTTTAAAAGCTGGGCATTTGGTATTATATTTTTAATTTTATTTGCCATGTAAAGTGTGTTTTTTTCTGCTGATTTTAGCTGGGCATCAAGGCGCAGTTTTTGCGTTTGAGCCATCCTTGACATATTTAGCAAGGCGTTTTGATTTATGATCGAGTTTACATTTATAAATACCACTATGCCAAGCAAGCCTGATAAAATCACAGTAGAAAAGATAACCAATAAAATAATTTTTGATTTAATTGATTTCACAATTTTGCCTTTAAATTCCAAAAGCTTAATTATACATTTTTTTTAGTGAATTTTTTGAATTTTATGAAATTTTAAAAAATTCAGCCTTGAATTTTATAAAATTCATATTTTTTCAAAAAAATCTGCTGCTTGTAGATTTTTAGAAATTTCATTTAATAAAAGTTCGCTGGTTTCATCGTCCAAGCCATTTTGTTTTAAAAAATTCAAAATCTCATTTTTCTCTTTATCATCAAATAAAAGTGCGATTTTAGCAATACTTTTGTCATTTAAGCTAAGCAGTTCGCCCATCACGCCAGCTGCGGATATCACAGATTTTTCTTGGCAAAAATATTCTAAAAGCTTTTTTGCGCTGCTTTTTAGTCTCGTGCTACGTGGCTTAAAAGCTAAAAATTCTGGCGCAAAGGTGCTTATTTCAAGCGCTCCGATTGTAATTAGCGTAAATAAACTTGGTGCTAAAATCTCGCCTTTTAAGCCAAGTTTACTTAAAAGTTCTTCAAAACTTAAAAATTTTGGATAGTTTTCGTTAAAAATAATTGCTAGCGGCAAAATGCTTTTATGTAAGGTTATTTCATCATTTGGTGTGCTTATAGTATCATTTTGAATTTTATAAAAAGCCCTAAAATAAAGCTTATTTAATAAAGTCGCATCAAAGCGC
>CALEHZ010000138.1 GCA_937875715.1 uncultured Campylobacter sp.
TTTGAAGTATCACAAAAAGGCGTGGTAATTCCGCCAGAAAAAATTGGAAAAATTTACGATAAATATGCTAGGTTTGATAGCACAAATGGTGGCTTTGGCATCGGTCTAAGCTTGGTAAAATCATACTGCGATGAGCTAAAATATAAAATCTATTGTTCAAGTAGCGAGGAACAAACTAAATTTATAGTGAAATTTGGCCCAATTTTATAAAATTCATTTTGTTGCAGTTAAAATTCATAAAATTCAGCTTTGAATTTTATGAATTTTTTAAAGAAATATATTGTGAATTTTTTGCTCTTTTAAAGCCAAAATAATACGCAAATTTTGCTATAATTTTGCTTATGAAACTAACACATGTAAATGAAAATAACAATCCAAGAATGGTAAATGTCGGCGATAAAAGCATTACAGAACGCACAGCTATCGCAAGTGGGCAAATAAAAATGAGCAAAACTGCCTTCGGTATTGCGATATCAGGGCAGGGCAAAAAAGGTCCTGTTGAGCAAACGGCGGTGATTTCAGCGATAATGGGTGCTAAAAAGACTAGCGAGATTATCGCTATGGCACATCCAATTTTGATTAACGGCGTTGATATCAATGTTGTGCCTTTGGCTGATTTGCCAGGATTTAGAGTTGAGGCGATGGTAAAAACTAGCGGCAAAACAGGCGTGGAAATGGAAGCACTTACCGCCGTTAGCGTGGGGCTTTTGAATCTTTATGATATGTTAAAAGCAGCTGATAAAAGTATGGAAATCAGCGACATTCATCTTGATTTTAAAAGCGGCGGCAAAAGTGGCGATTTTAAGCGAGCTGATTTTGAAAATACTGATTTTAAAGGTAGTAAAGCGTGAGTTGCTTGGTTTTTGGCAAGACTGAGCCTGAAATTTCTTATCCTTGCGTTTGGGAGTATTGTGTTTTTGTGCCCTTAAATACTGATATTAAGGCGCTTTTAGCTAAGGTTTTAAAAGGCGAATATAAGCTAAATGAAAGCCGTAAAAACGCAAAATATCAAAGCTATAAAATAAATATTTTAGTTGCAAGCGAAAATGAAAGGCTTGAGCTTTTTAAAAAATTCAAAGAGCTTTGCGCCTTTGTGCTGTGAATTTTAGGGCTTTTAGAACACTGCGCCAAGTGAATTTTATAAACTGAATTTTATAAAATTCAGTATTTAAAAAAAATTTAAGCTTGAAAATTTTAAGTAAATATTACCAAAAGTAACATTTTTTAAAAAATTCAAAAAAATTCGCATAAAAATTTCTATGATTTAAAAATTTTGGGCACAATTCTTAAAAATATCAAAAGGAGTAAAAATGCCAAACACAATGACTATGACAGACAATCGCAGTGGCAAAAGCTGGGAATTTCCTATTTTAGAAGGTAGCAAGGGTCCAGCTGTTGTAGACATCGCTAATTTTTATAAAGAAACTGGAATGTTTACGCTAGACCAAGGCTACACAAGCACAGCAAGCTGTAAAAGCGAAATCACCTTCATTGATGGTGAAAAAGGCGAGCTTATGCATCGTGGCTATGACATAGCTTGGCTAGCAGAAAACAAAAAGTTTTTGGATGTGGCGTATTTATTGCTTTATAAAAAATTGCCTTCAAAAGATGAATTAGAGCACTTTCGCCTTGATTTGAAACAAAGAAGTTATATAAATGAAAAAATGCTAAAACTCTTTGATGCTCTGCCTGATAAATCTCATCCTATGGCAGCTCTTCAAGCTACTGTAGCTACGATGAGTGCGTATTATAAGCGTGATATGAACATGGATGATATGCAAGATTATATGGAGCTTGCAAATCGCTTGGTGGCAAAAATACCTACAATAATTGCCTTTTATTATCGTCATGTGCGTGGTTTTCCACAAATTTATCCAGATTTAGATCGTGGATTTGTGGAGAATTTTTTGTATATGCTTAGAGCATTTCCACACAATAAAGTGGATTTAAAGCCAATTGAGGTAAAAGCGCTTGAAGCGGTGCTGCTACTTCACGCTGATCACGAACAAAACGCAAGCACCTCAGTCGTGCGCTCAGTAGGCAGCACTCACGCTCATCCGTATGCGTGTATAGCAGCTGGAATCGGCGCACTTTGGGGGCATGCTCACGGCGGTGCTAATGAAGGCGTTATTCGTCAATTAGAAATGATCGGCACACCTGAAAATGTCGATAAATACATCGCAAAAGCTAAGGATAAAAACGATCCATTTAGGCTAATGGGCTTTGGACACAGAGTTTATAAAAACTTTGATCCACGCGCAAAGGTGCTAAGCAAACTAAGAGATCAGCTAATCGATGAAATCGGCATAGACACAAACCTCATAAAAGTAGCAAAACGCATAGAAGAAATCGCTTTAAATGATGATTATTTCGTAAGCCGAAAGCTTTATCCAAATGTGGATTTTAACTCTGGGCTTATTTTAAAGGCTTTAGGAATTCCAAATGAGATGTTTGCAGCAATTTTTGTGATGGGTAGATGGGGCGTGTGCCAGGCTGGTGCGCTCAGTGGATAGAACAAAAAGAAAATACGCCTGTTAAAATCACTCGCCCAAGGCAGCTTTATACTGGTGCTATTCACAGCGAACATAACTAAATTTTTTACTTGGCTTGGCTTGCTTTTGGCTGCGGTGGCTTTTAATGAACTATATGTTCTATTTTTAAGCCGCCGCAACGAAAATCATCACGCAATCTTTGAGTCTTTATTTAGCAGCCACTACTGCAAAGATTTTACTTTTGCCCCCGAATTTTCTGATTTTTTATTCTTTGAATTTTATAAACTTTGAATTTTTTAAAAAATTCAAAGATTTGAAATGCTATAATTTTAAGATACTTTTAATTTAAAGGAGAAAAAATGGACACAATTACTGATACTAAACCTACTTGGCTTAAAGAAAGTAGCTCAGGCACTAGTGCGTATTATGGTACCAAGGGGCTAGCAAATCAAGTTTCTGCCGTAACAATCGGTGTTACTGATGGAGCGCAGCAAAGCGCCATAGGAATTTTAAAAACCTTAAAAGAAAAAGCTATTCAAGCAGCCACTGATACTAGCACAGAAGTAGATAGAGCCGCCATCCAAAAAGAAATAGATCAACTAATTGATCAAATAGATGAGGACGCACTTTTAACCTTTAATGGCAAATTTTTAAATAATGGTGCAAGAAGCCTTGCTGCTGATGAAAACATAAATGATAATCTCGCAATGCAAAAAGATATAGGCGCAGAGCCTAATAACAATGTGATAAAGTGGCAGTCTTTTGATATAATAGAAGGCGAAAAGGTAATATTTGACAATAACAACTATCTTAACATAGTAAATGCGAATGTCGGCATAAAAACTGGCAGCATAGATGGCATTGCGAAAAATTCACAAATCGCACCTACTATTGATGGAATAGTTAATGGAGCAGACAATTTCTCATCACTTAGTGGTGATTTTATAGGAAATTATGCTGATGGCAATGGCGGCGCGATATATTATGCAAACTCAGGCGTTATAATAGATGATAAAATCCAGCCAGAGCAAACTATTGCGTGGTTTGGCATAGCGCAAAATTATAATTCTAAAGTTAGCTCAGCTTTTTTAAATCTAGTTGCTTTAGAAAATTCAAGCGATTTTGTGCTTTGAATTTTCTAAAATTTGGCAAAATTTATACTGAATTTTATAAAATTCAGTATAAATTTTATTTTGAATTTTATAAAATTTAGCTGGTTTTAGAAAATTCAAAACTTTAAAAAATTCAAGTTAAAAAATTCACATTTTTAAAAAATTCAAAGGCTAAAAATGGATCTTGCCACTCGCTTTCGTCCAAGTAAAATCGCTGATATGCTCGGTCAAAAGGACATTGTAGAAGTTTTTAAAAAATTCATACAAAATGCCAAAGTGCCTCACAGCCTATTTTTTGGCACGCCAGGATGTGGCAAAACCACGCTTGCTAAAATCATAGCCGCCGAGCTAAAAACTGAATTTTTTAGCTTTGATGCTGCCAACTTTAAGCTAGAGAGCTTACGCCAAGCAATAGCTCAAAACAGCCTTTTTGTGCCGCTTATTTTCATAGATGAGTTTCACCGCCTTTCACGCACGCAGCAAGAAGCGCTGCTAATTCCGGTTGAAGAAGGCGCTTGCTTGCTTTTTGGTGCCACGACTGAAAATCCAAAGTTTAGCATTTCAAGTGGACTTCGTTCTCGCATGATGATTTTTGAGTTTAAGCCACTTTTAGATGATGATTTAAGCGAACTTTTAGAAAGAGTAAAGGCGCAAATCGGCTTTGAAATCAGCCCTGATGCAAGGGAGTATTTGCTTCGCAGCAGCAATGGCGATGCACGCTCACTGCTTAATTTGCTTGATTTTGCGCTTAGCGTTTGCCCACAAATCACGCTTAAGACCTTAAAAACACTTCGCCCAACTTTTACAAGCGAGGGCGTAAGCAGTGCTGATACTCACTATGACATCATTTCAGCCTTTATAAAAAGCCTTAGGGGAAGCGACACGGACGCTGGACTTTATTATTTAGCACGTCTTTTAGCAGCTGGCGAAGAGCCTGCATTTTTAGCTAGGCGCATGGTGATACTAGCTAGCGAAGACATCGGCAACGCTAATCCAAACGCCCTAAATATCGCCGTTTCAGCGATGATGGCAGTAAGTAAAATCGGCATGCCAGAAGCTAGAATAATTCTAGCGCAATGCGTAATTTATCTAGCAAATTGCCCTAAATCAAATGCTGCTTATTTGGCAATTGATAAGGCATTAGAGGCGGTAAAAAGCTCGTCATCGCAAAAAATTCCAGCCCATATCGTAAATAGCAGCGATGAAATCGGCTCTTATCTTTATCCACACGACTTTGGCGGCTGGTGTGCGCAGCAGTATTTGCCTGATAGCTTAAAAGACGCAAAATTCTATGAGAGCAAGCTAATCGGCTTTGAAAAAACCCTAAATGAATGGAGCGAAAAAATTAAGGGTGAGTTTTGATTTTGAATTTTCTAAAATTTTCTAAAAAAGTGGCTGGCTCAGCTTGCGAGTGCCTTTCACTGCGGCGACTTTTAATGAACTATATGTTCTATTTTCAAGCCGCCGCAGCGAAATTCATCTCGCAATCTTGGAGCCTTTTATTTCAACTGCCGCTACCGCGAATTTTCTAAACTGCAGCGAAACTGAATTTTCTGAAAAATTCAGAAAATTCAAACTTT
>CALEHZ010000139.1 GCA_937875715.1 uncultured Campylobacter sp.
CAAAGCAGGGCAATGCTAATAGAACAAAACACCCCAAAGCTCGCACAGTCCTTAGCAGCCCCAGCTAAATGATGAAAATCAGGACTTACTAAATCAATCGTGGCTTCAATAGCAGTATTTATCGCCTCAGCAAAAAATATAAAAATCATCGTCCCAAGCAAAAGCAAATGCTCCAAAAGCGAACACGGCACAAATAGCGATATAATCATCAGCGGCACACAAATAGCAAACTCAATGCGAAAACTTTTTTCATTTATTAGCATAAATTTTAAGCCCTTTAAAGCAAAGGTCGTGTTAGCAAAAAAGTTATATTGTGGCTTCATTTTCATCCTTGATAGTATATTTAAAATCTATTTTGCTTTTAAAAAATTCATATAATTTTTTGTAATAAAAAATTACTTTTTCATCATTGCTATTAGCATATATATCATAGCTTTCGTCAAAATAAGTATTTGTGATTTTGTAATTTTTAAAGGCGTTTTTTTCATAAAATTTGGCTCTTTTTAATCTTTGTTCTTTATTTGTGGAATTTTCAAAAGATTTGCCCAAAATGCTCTCAGATTCTAAAATTATAATTTTATTTTTATAACTCTCTTTTAATAGCGATAAAATCGCACTTCCATAGCCTTGATTTTGCTTAGAAATATCTACTGCAAAAAATGCCAAATAAATAATACTCTCAAAAGGCACAATGGCAGCAAAGCCCACAAAATCATCATTATCAAAAAAGGCTAAAAGCACATAATCATTTTCATAATCTCTAAAAATCGTAGGCGCTACCATTTCATGTGGCGGAAATACGCTATTTGCTAGATTTTCAATACGCAAAAAAAGCTCTTTATCCTCGCTATATTTTACTTTTTTGTAAGTTAAGTTCATTTCATATTCTTTATTTAAAACTTGCGATGAGATTGCCAACGAGTAAATTCCAGCCATCTACTAGCACGAAAATCAAAAGCTTAAAAGGCAGTGAAATCATCACAGGCGGCAGCATCATCATACCCATCGCCATAAGAACCGAGCTTATAATCATATCAATCACCAAAAACGGCAAATACAGCAAAAAGGCGATCTCAAAGGCGGTTTTAAGCTCGCTAATCACAAAAGCTGGCATAACAATGCTTAGTGGAATATCATCGATTGTAGCAGGGTTTGGCATATTGCGAATGCGGTAAAATAGTGCTAAGTCCTTTTCACGCGTATTTCGCACCATAAACTCTTTAAAAGGCTTTGCGCCAAGTTCAAAAGCCTGCGTATAGCTGATTTTTTCTTCTAAATAAGGCTTTATCCCTTGTTCATAGCTTGCTTTGCCCACTGGTTCCATGATAAAAAAGCTCAAAATTAAAGCAAGGCTTATTAGCACATTTGTTGGCGGCATTTGCTGCGTTCCCATCGCCTGACGCATAAAGCTAAATACGATAATAAGCCGCAAAAAGCTAGTCATCATAAAAATAAGGCTTGGCGCTAGGGCTAAAAGTGTGAGCACGATTAGCACATTTAGGCTTGTAACAAGCTGCGTAGGTGTATTTGGCGCTGAAAGACTAAGGTCTATTGTAGGCACCGTAGGAGCTGCTAAAACACTAGCAAACAATGAAATAATAATTAAAAATGCTTTCAAAATAACTTCTTTTTAAAATTCATTTTTACAAAGTAAAGGGCGAATTTTAGCATAATTTTGAATGTTTATGGGTTTTATTTTGAAAATTTTTGTGTTTTGAATTTTTTGAATTTTCTGAAATCCTTGTCATTGCCCGGCTAGACTGGGCAATCTCATCTGAATTTTTTGAATTTTATAAAATTCAGTTTTGAATTTTTTAAAAAATACCCCCACAGCCCCCAAAAAACTAAATTTTAGACCCAACAGGGCGTTAGCAAAATCTGAGAATTTTCAAAAAATTTAGCTATAATACAAAAAATCAATTTCAAAGGAGAAAAAATGACTATAGATTACGGGCAGACAATATATGATGGAGTTTATAACGAAACAGTTTATAACTTTGGCACTATAAAAGGCGGCACCTTTAATGCACAAGTTTTAAATGTCGGTGCTAGGATAGAAGGCGGCGTGTTTAAAGCACAAGTGGAAAATAGCAGAAACGGAGCTATTATCACAGGCGGCGAGTTTTATAACACTATAATCAATGAAACTCATATAGAAAATGCCACCTTAAAAACAGGTGCAAGCATCGTTCCTTATAAAATAAACTATTCAACATTTGAAGGTTCGATAAATAAGCTAGTAATAGATGGAAATGTAAAGCTAGAAAATTATCCTTTTAATGCTGCAAATAGCATAGAAATGCGAACTGGCTCTACGCTTGAGCTATCTTCTATGCCTGATTTTAGAAAAATCCACAATCTACAAAATCTAAAAATAAATGGAAAAGATTTTATTTTAAAAGACGGAGCTTATGAAAATCACGATACTATAAGTAGTGGATATTTTAATATGCCAGTAATAAACGCAAAAGATGGCACTATAAACGGCGGCAGATTTGAAAACCTTGAAAATCACGGCACTATAAATGACGGCACACTAGCCCTAAGTAATGGCAACATGGTAGAAATCTTTAAAAATGATGGCATTTTAAATGGCGGCAGATTTATAGCAAAAAATATTTACAATTCCGGTACTATCAACAAAGGTTCATTTACTGGAATACTTCATAATGAAAATGGTAGCTTATTAAACGCAAAGCCTGATTATGTGGAGCTGATTTCTGGCAGAATTGATAATGTCATAATATATGATGGGCTGCTTATAAAAGGTGGCAGCGTAGGGCACATCACTTTATGGGGCGGTGATCAAACACTTCGCAAAAATGCTTTGCCTGAAATAAAAAATGAAGCCGGCGTCCAAATACAAAAGCTTGATATCCACGGACATGTAAAACTAGATGCTAAAGAGCTAAATAATGTAAAAGCGGTGGAATTGCTACAAGGCTTTGGTAAAACGACATTATATTTAGATGAGGTGCCTGATTTTAGCAAAATCACAGGTGCTGGCAAGATAAAAGTAGGAAATGTGACCTACAATCCAGATGGTAGCATTATTTCTAATGATTCTAATCTAGCTTTGGTAAATAATTCATTTATGCTAACAAAAGCGACTGAAAAGATAAAAGAACAAAAATATTTGCTTGATGAGAAAAACGCTCAAAATGATTTGCAAAATGATTTTAAAGTGGATTTGATGGCAAATGGGCAAAATGGCGATGATAATTTGCTTTGAATTTTATGAATTTTACTTTGCCCAGCTCTTTTGAAATTTTATAAAATTTAGTTTTTTGGGGGCTGCGGGGGTATTTTTTAGAAAATTCAGACCCAGCGGGGCGTTAGCAAAATTCGGAAAATTCAGAAAAAGTGAGACAAAAGCAGAAAATTCAAAAAATTCAAAAATACCCCCGTAACCCCTAAAAAAGCAGAAAATTCAAGCTGAATTTTCTAAAAACTTTGAATTTTTTGCTTCGCAACCCGTTGGGTTTGAATTTTATAAAATTCATGTTACGAAAAGTAACAGAATTTTAAAATTTAAAATAAATTTACTTTTTTAAGATATTTAAGAAAGATTTAAGCAAAAGGGGCTTATAATTGCCTTCACAAAATAAATTTTCTTTTAAAGGAGTTACCCATGAAAAAGGGTTTTACAATGATTGAGTTGATCTTCGTGATCGTTATCCTTGGTATCTTGGCATCAGTAGCTATCCCTCGTCTAGCATCTACTAGAAGTGACGCAGAAATCTCAGCAGCGACAGGAAATATCCGCACTTTATTAAGCGACATCTCAGCATATTCAGTGGTTAAAGGTGATTTAGATGGCACTAAAGTTCCATTTAGTGCGTTTACAAATGTAGCTGTTAGCAGCAAAGATGCAATGATAGCAACTGGTGCTGACTTAAAAATCGGTGGAGATGCAAAATGTATAAATATTAAATATGTAAATGCAGATCCAATAAAGAAAACACCTGCATATGTAAAACTTACTCCAAGTTCTTCTGCAACTGGTACTTGCGCAACAGTTCTTAAATCAAAAGCTATAGAAGATTTCACAAATTCTAAAATCGAAAATGTGACCGACACTGGTGTAATAGCTATCGGTTC
>CALEHZ010000140.1 GCA_937875715.1 uncultured Campylobacter sp.
TTGTTAGCATCATACAAAGGACTTGAAATGTCGTTATTTGGCTCATCTAGGCTGGATTTGATGCCTAGCAGCGAGCTTAAAAGATTAAAGAGTAAATCATTTGTCCAAGTGCTATTTTGATGCGCTTTTAAAGCTGAAATTAAATCTGTATTTTTAGCAGAAAATTCAGGCGCAAAATACGCTATAAAGGGAATATAAGTCATATGAAATCTAAACTGATTTGAATCATGCATAAGTCCGCTTAAATCCTCGGCGTGGTCGCTAAAATAAAGCATTCCGGCAAAATTATCAAATTTTTTGGCACTTTTTAAGATTTCAGTGATGATAAAATCGCTGTAAAGCACGCTATTATCGTATTTATCCACGCTTTGTAGCCCAAAGGTAGCAAAGGCATTTGGATAGCGGTCAGCGTAGCGCACATGCGAGCCAATAGTGTGAATGATGATGAGGTTTTTTGGGCTTTTGGCGAGATTTTTGTATTTTTCTAGTTCTGGCAGCAGCAGCTCATCAAGCTTGTTATCATGGTCGTTTTCGTTTAAAAACACGCTGTAATCAGCGCTGCTAGCGATATTTGCTAATGGCGAGCCCCACATTCCATATTTTGCTTGATTGCTTATCCACGCAGTTTTAAAGCCGGCTAATTTAGCTAGCTCTATTATCGTTATAGCCTTGCTTAGCTCTAAATTATTGTATTGATTTTTAGCACTTAGTGCGTAGGTTAGCGTCTGCGTGGTGTGCGTGTGGGCTGAGTAGGCGGCAGTGAATTTTATAAAATTCTCATCTTTGCTAAGCGCATCAAGGCGTGGTGTAGTCGTTCTTTCATAGCCATAAAGGCTCATATTATTTTTATTTGCACTCTCGCCGATTACTATTACAAAAGTTGCGTTTTGTTCTTTTATAGAGATGTTTTTGGCACTATTTATTCTTACATTTTCATTTTGCTTAAATTCTTTTAAGTCTTTTAAGAATAAATTTATATTTGTATAAAAGCTGTGAAAAATATTGCCTTCATAAACTTTTTTTCCTAGCATTGCGCACAAAATTAAAGCGATAAAAATGCTACAATAAAAGCCTTTATTTTTTTCTTTTAATTCTAAAAGTGTAATATTTTTGGCAAAAATAAAAGAGATGGCAAAAAAGGCGATTATGATGAAATATTGCCAAAAATTGTGCTGTTCTTGTATATAACCCAAAGCTTCGCCTTTTGTGGTTTGAAGCACGGCTAGTAGGGCTTCGGTATCAAAATAAGAAAGCGTGTAAGAAAAATAAATCAGGTAAATTATACTTGGAATTGATAAAATTAAGGCAATTATAAAGGCAAAAAATCTTTTTTGTTTAACAAAAATCAAAAACACAAAGCAAAGTGCGATTATAAGGATATTTAGCGCAAGGCTTACTTTTAGGGTCATTGCGTTTTTGCTAAAAAATCCAAAGATAAAGGCATAAATGCCACTGCTTACAAAAAGCAGGACAAAGGTCCCTAAAAATCTAGCTTTGCTTTTAAAAACTAGGCTCAAAGTCGCCACGATGAGCGCGACATAAACCATGCGTGAAAAACTAGGCGCTATCTTAAAACACAGCGCAAATTCCACCAAACAAAATAGCGCAAATACTGATATAGCTATGTATAAATATGTTTTGATTTCTTTCATTTTTTTCTTTTTTGAATTTTATAAAATTCAAATTTTTTATAAAATTCAAGCACTGAATTTTATAAAATTCA
>CALEHZ010000141.1 GCA_937875715.1 uncultured Campylobacter sp.
ACTGCGAAATATTTCATTTGAATTTTTTGCTTTGTCTTAATGAGTGAATTTTTTAAAAAATTCTGCGCCTTTTAGCGCAGAATTTAGCTTATTTTATCTTGTAAATAAAAGCATTTGAAGCAATATCTGCTTTGATTTTACTCAAATTTTCTTTTATTTGTGCGTTGTCAAATGGACCGACTAGCACTTTGATAGTATTTTTGCCATTTACTGTGGTCGCATATGTCTTGTAGCTATAACCGGCATTTTTAAGCTTTTTAAACAAAGGATTATTTTCATCTACTTTGTTTAGGCTTGAGACTTGGATATAAGTGCCGCTTGGAGCACCAGTCGCTTTCATCTCGCTTGTGCTACTTGGACTAGAGGCTCTAAGCTCTTGTTGTTTTTCTGCCTTTGGCTCAGCTTTTGGTTTTTTGCTTTCAGTTTTTGCTGGCTCTTTAGTTTTTGCTGGCTCTTTAGTTTTTGGCTGAGCTCTTGGCTCATCTTTTGCCTCTATTTTTGGCTCTGTAGTAATTGGCTTTGTAGGTTCAAGCTCGATTTTTACAGGCTCTTTTGTCTCTCTTGGCTCGTTTGGTTCTTTTGCTGGCTCTGGTTCTGGTGCAGGCTCAACAGTGATAGGCACTTGCTCGTATGTTTCAGGGGCTGCTGGAAGTGGCGCAGGAGCTACTGGCTCTTCTGGCAAGATTAGTGAGCCTGCCGGTGCGTTCGCTGGCAATTCTTCTTCATCGCTTGAGTTTAAAAACTTCACCACAATCACCACAATTAAAAACAAAATTACAAGTGAAATTATAGTAGTGATGATTTTGCGAGCTTTTGAGCTGCCAGTTTCCTCATCTCTTTCTAAGACGATGTCTTGTAGATCTTGATTTTCTTCCATTTTATCCTCCTTACATAAATTTAGACCAGCTTGCGCCACGCTCTTTTTGATATAGCTCATAAGGTAAATTTAGGATTTGAAACTCCCTTGGCATATCAAGGTTTGGAAACATTCTCCAGCTACAAGGCATTTTTTGGCTTAAAGTCGCTGAGAGCTTACTAGCTAGCTGATAAGCTTCACTTAGCACGGTGTGGCCTTTGTGAACATAAAGGTGCAAATGCCCATTTGTCTTTGTTTTATACGCAGTGAAATTCACAAAGCCCATTTCTCTTAGCATTAGCTGAGCTCTGTGCCAAAAGCGCTCTGGATCGTAGCCATTGTAGTCAAATACTATGTTTTCAACGATATTTTCTTTTTCATTGATAAGGTCGTGAGCGATCACTTTTTTGCCTTCAAAATGTTCTTTTTGGACAATGTGATTTAGCTGAGCATCAACACGCTCGTATTTATCAAAAAAATTCTTGCCATTATGCTCGATTTTACGAAGCTTATCTGTCTTTTCATAATAATGGTCGCTAATCATCTTAATTAGCGTAAGTTCTACACTTTGCATTAAAACACCGCCTTATTATAAATTATGAAGTTACGAGCCAAAGCTGTTAATTCTTCTTTAATTTTTGCTTGTTTTGAAGTATTGTTTATATCATCTAGCACATCAGCTATGCGAGTAGCGATTAGCTCAAACTCATTTTCTTTCATGCCACGAGCGGTTAGAGCTGCTGAGCCTATGCGAATTCCACTTGTGATAAATGGTGAGCGTTTCTCGCCTGGAACTGTGTTTTTATTTACAGTTATTCCAGCATTTCCTAGTGCGATATCAGCGTCTTTTCCGCTAAAATCGCGGTCTAAGAAACTTACAAGCACAAGGTGATTATCAGTGCCACCGCTTACTAGGTTATAGCCACGAGCTACTAGCACTTCGCCAAGCTTTTTAATATTTGCTTTTACTTGCTTAGCATATACTTTCCACTCATCGCTTAGATTGTGTTTAAAGCCTACTGCTTTTGCGGCGATTACATGCATAAGTGGTCCGCCTTGAATTCCAGGGAAAATTGAGCTATTGATTTTTTTAGCGAATTCTTCTTCATTTGTCATGATGATACCGCCTCTTGGACCACGCAAAGTTTTGTGTGTAGTAGAGCTTACCACATGACAATGTGGGAATGGATGAGCATGCTCGCCAGCTACTACAAGTCCTGCGATGTGTGCTACATCAGCAAAAAGATAAGCTCCAACGCTATCAGCGATTTCTCTGAATTTTCTAAAATCAATCTCTCTTGGATACGCACTTGCGCCACATACTATCATTTTTGGTTTTACGATATTTGCGATATTGGCAACTCTATCATAGTTTATGCGACCATCAAGTTCTACGCCGTAAAAAAAGCTTTCATAGACTTTGCCTGAGCTTGATACTTTTGCGCCGTGAGTTAGGTGTCCGCCGTGGCTAAGATCCATGCCTAGAATTTTATCACCTGGGTTAATAAACGCACCATAAACACCTTGATTTGCTTGGCTACCACTATTTGGCTGAACATTAGCAAAATTACAATTAAATAGCTTTTTACAGCGATCAATAGCGATTTGCTCTATTTCATCTACAAACTCACAACCACCATAATAGCGCTTTCCAGGATAGCCCTCAGCATATTTGTTTGTAAGCACTGAGCCCATTACTTCCATTACTTCTGGATAAGTAAAATTCTCACTAGCGATCATTTCAAGGTGATCGCATTGTCTGCTAAGCTCTTTGTCTAAAAGCCCCCAAATTTCCTTATCAAATTCTTTTGCTTCCATTTTTTCTCCTTATTTGAATTTTTTGAATTTTTAGTCGTTTTTTGGTCTCATTGCTGGAAATAAAATCACATCTCTAATGCTTTGTTTATTTAGTAGTAGCATTACAAGGCGATCTACGCCAAGTCCCCATCCAGCAGTTGGTGGCATAGCATATCCAAGTGCTTGGCAGTAGTCTTCGTCCATTTCATGTGCCTCATCATCACCTGCGTTTTTAGCATCAATTTGAGCTTTAAAACGCTCGTATTGATCTAGTGGATCATTTAGTTCATTAAAGGCATTTGCGATTTCTTTTCCAGCGATAAAGAGCTCAAAGCGCTCAGCAATCTCGCTATTTTCATCGCTTCTGCGTGAAAGTGGCGAAATGCTAATTGGAAAATCAATGATAAAAGTAGGATTTATAAGCTTGTGTTCTACATAATTATCAAATAATTCTGCTTGTAAATGCCCCAAATCTAGCTTATCATTTGCTTCAAAACCATCGGTTTTTAATTTTTGTAAAATTCTAGCTTTATCATTTATAATATCTTTTGAAATTCCACCTATTTCATGGAGAGCGTCAAGGTATTTTATACGACTGAATTTTCTAGAAAAATCTATCTCATGCTCACCATAAACTAGAATTCTAGGTAGTTTCAAAAGATCTAATAAAAAGCCAAAAAGCTCTTCTGTTAAATCCATAACTTCAAAATAATCATGCCAAGCCCAGTAAAACTCAATGCTGGTAAATTCAGGATTGTGAGTAAGATCCATGCCTTCGTTGCGAAAGCATCTGTTCATCTCAAAAATCGCAGTCATTCCGCCTACGATTAAACGCTTTAAATAAAGCTCTGGCGCAATTTTTAAGAAAAAATCTACATCAAGTGTGTTGTGATGTGTGATAAATGGTCTTGCGTTTGCCCCACCAGCGATTGGGTGCATCATCGGTGTCTCAACCTCTAAAAATCCACGCTCTTCAAAGAATTTTCTAATGCCAGAAATAATTTTTGCTCTTTTTACGAAATCATCTCTAACTTCGCTGTTCATTATCATATCAAGGTATCTTTGGCGGTAGCGAATTTCAGTGTCGCTTAGTCCGTGGAATTTCTCAGGCAGTGGAGAAAGCGCTTTGCTAGCTAGCACAATTTTACTAGCGTGAATGCTAAACTCGCCAGTTTGTGTGATAAAGGCATATCCACTTACTTGGATAATGTCACCAACTTCAAGGTTTTTTTTGAACTTAGCGTATTCGCTTTCGCCGATTGAACCAAGAGAATAATAAATTTGTATATTCCCACTCTCATCTTCAATATTAGCAAAAGTAGATTTTCCAGCCACTCTTTTTAGCTTAATTCTACCTGAAATTGTTACTATTTCATCGGCTTTTTTCTCATCGCTATTAAGCTCTTTTATAAAGCTAAATTTTTCTTTAAACTCAGCAATACTCATTCCACGCTTTAAAAAATGCGGATAAGGATTTGCCCCAAGGCTTTTTAGCTCGTCTTTTTTGGCAATTCTAACGGCTTCTAATTCACTATCAAATATCATTTTTTCCCTTTTTTCTTTTCTTTTTTAGCACATTCATCACAGATTCCATATAATTGCATCAAATGTCCAGTGAGCGTGAAATTATGCTTTTTGGCAATTTCTATTTGTCTATTTTCTATCAAACTATCTTCAAACTCTATTATAGCATCACAATTTTTACAAATCATGTGATCATGGTGTGGCTTATTTGCAAGCTCAAATTTTTTACCATGCGCACCAAAACTAAGTGAAGTTACAATTCCAGCATCTTCAAGCAGATTTAAAGTGCGATAAACAGTGGCAATTCCTATATTCAAGTGCGGATGAAGCTCTTTAATATAGGAACACAAATTTTCTGGCGTAATATGAATATTATTGTTATACAAGCATTTGAGCAAAATTTCACGCTGCTTTGTGTATTTAAGACCATTTTGTTTTAAAATGTCTTTAAATAGCTCTAAAAGACTATTGTATTCGATATTTACTATATTTGACAAAATTCATCCTTAAAGAGCCGTAGCATTAGCTTCATTAGTTTTATTATTTTCACCAGTTATAGCACTTGTAGCATCTTGAATTTTTTGATCTACTTGCTCACTTATTTGCTCTTTTGCTTTATCTACAGTTTTATTTATATCCTCCGCAATGGCAGCTGTTTTTACGCTTTGATTCATTATAAATTCACCGCTTTGTAACAAAATAGGATAAAAAATACTATTTTGCGTATAAGGCTGAATTTTTTCATTTATTATCTTTATATTTGAAATAATAAATATAAAAATAGCAAAAACTAAAAAAATCTTAGCACTTCCAACTATAAAACCTAAAAGTCTGTCTATAAAGCTAAAACCGCTCATTGAAAGCATTTTGCTAAAAATATAACCAAGCGCAAGGCAAAGCAGCCAAAAAACAATAAGCGTAACCAAAAAGCCAAGATGAAACCAAAATGTCTCTTGAATAGCGTAAATATTTTTGCTTACAAATTCACCTACTTCGTTAGCATATCTACTAGCTATAATCACACCACCAATTAAGCCGATTATGCCAAAAACTTCTTTAATAAAACCATTCATAAGCCCTTTAATGCCTAAAAGTAGCACCAAGGCTGCTAAAATCAAATCAAACCAAACAAAACTTTCCACAATCAAACTCCCATTCCAAGCTGTGATTTTAACTCTTGTAAATTTACAGAATATTTTAATGCCATTTCTTTTGTGATTAACCCTGCCCTAATCGCAGTCATCATAGCTTGTGTTTGGGTTTGCATTCTAGTATTTTGTTGATTTAACTGCATTTGCGAGTAAATTTGATGAATTTTATTTTCACGGATTAGATTTGCTATTGCGTGATTTGAGATTAAAATTTCATGGATTGCCAAGCGACCGCCACCTACTTTTGGTAAAAGCGATTGCGAAATAACAGCATTTAGCGATGTTGCTAGCATTACACGCATTTGTGCTTGCTCAGCTTCTGGGTAAGTTTCTATTATACGGTTTATTGTTTGAACGGCTGAGTTTGTGTGAAGCGTGCCAAATACCAAGTGTCCAGTCTCAGCTGCTGTTAGCGCAATGCTAATCGTCTCTTTATCACGCATCTCACCTATTAGAATTACATCTGGGTCCTCACGGAGTGCCGAGCGAAGCGCATTTGCGAAACTTTTCGTATCATGCCCTACATTTCTGTGTGAAAAAAGTGAGCGTTTATGGTTGTGATAAAATTCAACCGGTTCTTCAATAGTAATTATATGTTTGCGTTCATTTACATTGATTTCATTTAGCATAGCAGCTAGAGTGGTTGATTTACCAGACCCAGTTGGCCCAGTTACTAAAACAAGACCTTTTTCTTTTTTAACTAACTCTTTAAAAATATCAGGGGATTTTAAATCATCTAGGCTTGGAATTTCTTCTGGGATTATACGAAATGCCGCTGCTAGCTCACTTTGTTGATTGTTTAAGCTCATTGTGTAATAATAATTTCCACGAAAGCGCCCAATTCCTTTTCTATTAATAGCAAAATCAAGTTCTCTGTTTTCTTCTAAATAGCTTTTTTGTGAGTCTGTAATAATGCTATAGCAAAGTCTTTCAATATCGTTTCCATCTAAATTTTGTCCATCTAATTGACGCAAAATTCCATCAATTCTAATCTGTGGCACAGTGCCTGAAACTAGGTGTAAATCGCTAGCTTTATTTTGCGAAACATTGTATAAAAGGTCATCAATACTAATTGTAGAAAAATCCATGTTTATTCCTTTATTCTATAATTTTTGGCACTTCAAAATATGTTTCATGTGCTTTTGGAGCGTGTTTTAAAATATCTTTAATAACTTCGCTTTTGGCTGGGACATCTTCTCTTAATCTTGCGTTTTGCTTGATTGTGCTGATTTCAGCTTGTTCGCCACTTAAATCAAGTTCATCTAGAATTTCTACAAATCCTACAATTTCGCTGAGTTCTTTTTTAAACTCTTCCTTACGCTGGGCTGGAATTTTCAAGGCTGCGAGCTTTTCAAGCCTGTTTAGCATTTCATCTGTGATTGTCATTTTACCGCTCTTTATTTGAATTTTTTAAAATTAAAGCCAAAATTATAGCAGATTTTTCTCATATTTCAAAGCTTTTTGATAAGTAATATAAAAAAATTAAAAAATTCAAAAATTAAAGCATTTTATAAAGAAAAATTAAAAAAAAATGTGTTAAAATGCGTGATTTTATATAATTTAAAACTAAGGAATAATTTTGGCTACTAATGAAAATTTAGAATATATAAAAGAAGGCCTTAGCACACAAGAGCAGATTTTAGGTCAAGCAATTGCTAGTGAGCGCTTTTTTAAAAAACATAGATTTAGCATTTATGGACTTTTGGTTGTGGCAGTTTGCGCTGTGATTTTTATTTGGGGCAAAAATTACATAGAGCAAAAAAGCATAGAAGAAAATAACGCACTTTATGCCAAGGTTTTAGCAGATCCAAAAAATTCAGCCCTAATAAATGAACTAGAAAATAAAAATATCAATCTTTTTGCACTCTTTGCTATAAAAGAATTTTCTGAAAACAACAACACAGAGCTAATTTCAAAAGCTTTGCAAAAAATTCAAGATAGTGATTTAAAAGAAATTTTATTAGCTACAAAGGGAGAAAATTCAAAGCTTTTAGAAAATTATGATGTTTTACTCTCTGGCTTTAAAGCTTTAAAAAATGGTGATATAAACGCAGCAAAAAATGAATTTTCTAAAATTCCAGAAAATTCAAAACTAAAAGAGCTTACAAAAAGCTTAGAACATTATCAAGCAATAAAAAACTAAGGATAGAACAATGAAAAATCTAATATTTTTAAGTATAGTTGCGCTGATTTTTAGTGCATGTAGCACAAAGCGTGAGTATTTCGAGCCTACAAATGTGAGCGGCAATGCAAACGAACAAAGTATAAACGCTAGTATCACGCACTCTACACGAAATGGTGCCACTTTACAAAACGGCACGCTGATTACAAAAACTGGCATAAAAAATATAGGCTTAAAGCCAAATGAATATTTTCTAGGTGAATACGACGGGCAGTATATTGCAGCCGACATTTCTGGTAAGCTTAGAATTTTACAAAACAATAATTTAGTTTTTGAAAAAGACTTTGATTCTGCTATCGTTTCAGCTAGTATAGAAGGCAACCGCCTAGCAGCACTAAGTGCAACAAATAAGATTTATCTTATTTTAATTGATACAAACGAAGTGATTTTAGAATACGCAAGTGGCGCAAGCTACGCAAATGACGCTAGAAGTGCAGCTCCACTATTTATGAACACAATTATCGTCTATCCTACGCTTGATGGAAAAGTAATGATAGTCTCAAAAGACAGAGGCGAGGTCGTGCGTGATGCTGTTGTTAGCAGTGATACATTTTTTAACAACATCATATTTTTAGATGTAGAGGGCGACAGACTTTATGCAGCGACAAATACAAAAGTGCTTTCAATCAGCCCTGATAAAACCACCACAATAAGCGAACAGCTAAAAGACTTGAAACTTTATAATGGCCGCATTTACGCCTTGCTTAAAAACGGCTTTATAAAAATATATGATTTGGATTTAAAAGAGCTTGCTAAAAGAGAGTTTAAATTTGCAATTTTTTCTAATATCATCGCAAGAAACGGCAAAATCTACATTTTTGAAAAAACTGGCTATATTATAGAAACTGATTTAAATCTTCAAAATGAGAGAATTTTAAAAGCAGGCGAGATAACAAACAAAAGTTTTGCAGCAGATAATGCATTTTATTATGATAATAAGATGATTAGCGTAGAATAATGGATAATTTCATTGCTGAACTTTTTTTAAAACATAAAATTTTGCTTAGAAATACAAAAACACTTGATTTTAAAAAATTCAGCAAAAAACGAAGCTATGAGCTTATTTATGGTGTGGATAATGAGGATTTTCACACCTTTGTTTTTTTGCGAAATGCTAAAAGTAAAATGCTAAAAGCAGAAATTCAAGCCCTTGATATTTTAGCTGACAAAATTGCCTTAGAGCTTGGAATAATCGTAAAAAAACGAGTTTTATTTTATAATTCTACAATTTGTTCAAAAGTTTTAAATTTTAATAAAATTTGGAAATTCTATGATTTTATGTGATGTAGGCAATACAAATGTCCATTTATACGAAGACGGCAGAGTTCGCACAATCAGCTTTGATGAGCTAAAACTTTACCGCCCAGATGACAGTGTTTATTATATAAATGTAAATAAAAATGTCAAAATTAACGCAAGTTTTATAAATCTAGCAAAGTTTATAAAATTCAAAACAAAGCTTTAAAAATATAAGCAAAATTTAGTTGTTTGAAAGAGTATTGTACTCTAAGAAAATAGTGGAAATATCTGCCATAATAT
>CALEHZ010000142.1 GCA_937875715.1 uncultured Campylobacter sp.
TAAAAAACGAAGTTTTTAAAACAATGATAGAACTTTTTGCGCTCAAAGAGTATGAAAATATGCTAGCTGCTAGCTTGCCGCTTGGTATAAAACAACGCCTTGCTTTGGTTTGTGCTTTGATGCATGCGCCAAGCGTGCTATTTTTGGACGAGGCTACGAGTGGGGCTGATTTTATCACTAGAAAAGAGTTTTGGAAAAGCATAAACGCACTCTCACGCCTAAAAATCAGCATAATAATTACCACGCATTTGATGGACGAAGCTGAGCTTTGTGATAAAGTAGCCTTGATGGATAGCGGTAAAATCATCGCTCTTGGCAGGCCTGATGAGCTAAAAAAAGAGCATAATTGCCAAAATATGAACGAGCTTTTTATCAAGCTTTTAGAAAAAGGCACACTAGAAAAAGAGAAGTTTTTAGCGTATTTAAAGCAAGATTATATCTACCTTTTAAACTACGCAAAATGTTATGCACGCCTAGCATTAAATGCAAGAAATTCAAAGGAATTTGACTTTGCGATAAAGTTTGCTTCATATATAGTTGAGGGTGAAATGGAGCTTCACAAAAGCATTTTAGAACTTGGAATAGACGCAAATAAACTAAGTGTTAAAGATGAAAGCTTGGTAAATCTGGCCTATACACGCTATATGCTTAGCGTTGGCGATAGCGCAGATTATGTAGAAATGCTTGCTGCACTTAGTTCATGCCCAATTGGATACGGGGTAATTGGCAAAGAAATTTTAGAAAGACTTGGTGGCAAAGTGCCAGAAAATCATCCTTATAAAGAGTGGATTTTGACATATTCTGGAGAAGTTTTTCAAAAAAGCGTAGATTTGTTTATTGAATTTTTTGATAGTTTTGAAGACGAGATTACAGAAATAAAATTTAAAAGATTAAGTGAAATTTTTCACACAGTTACACGCTGTGAGTGCGAGTTTTGGGCGCAAGTTTTTTAGGACATTAGAATAAAATTCAAATATAAAATTATATTTTAAGGATAGATAATGAAAATACTACATTTAAGCCACACGGATTTGGACGGATATGCTTGCCAGTTCGTCACTCGTGCGTATTTAAAAGAGCATGAAATCAGCTTTTATAATTCAAATTATGGCAAAGAAATTGAAGAAAAATTTGATATGATCTTGGCTGAAATAGACGAATCTCAAAGCAAAAATAAAGACGCAAAAGCCGCTATAATCATAAGTGATTTAAATCTAAGCCCTGCGCAATGTAATGATTTTAGCGCTGCTATTAGAGAGCGAGAAAATGTAAAACTCATTTTGCTTGACCATCACATAAGCGGCGAGCAGTGCGAGAAAAACAATGTTTGGTATTATTTAGACGATAGCCGCTGTGCTACAAAAATTTGCTATGATTTTTTTAGCGAAATTTTTGGTGAAAATGAAAGGCTAAAAAACTTTGTAACTGTTGTAAATGCTGTAGATATTTGGCTTAGCGATGATCCTTATTTTGAGCTTGGCAAGGTGTGCATGGGTGCTATTAGCGATGCAAAAGAGATAAATAAAGTTATGTTTAATGATGAAGGCATGAAATATATATTTTATTTGCTTGAAAGATTTAGCGATTTTGTTGGCATTGATAGCGCTCACATCGCACTTGATGATGCTATTCACAGCATCAAAAAAGACTTTTTTAAAGAGCAGAAAAATGACACTTTAAGCAATCTAATCTCAGCTTATTTAGTAAAACTTTTAAGCGCACAAAAAGAGCAAATGAGCGTGATTTATGAGAACAAAAAAGGCATTTTAACAAGCAATATTGGCGATGTTTCTGTAATCGGCAATGACTTTTTGCTAGCAAATCCGGATTTTGATTTTTTTATAAATGCTACAAGCAAAAAAACGCTTAGCTTTAGAGCAAATGGCAATGTGGATGTAAGCGCTATGGCAAATCGCCTTGTAGGTGGTGGCGGACATGTAAATGCAAGTGGTGGCTTTTTTGCCGCTTTTAGAGACGGATATGATTATCAAAATATCCGTGAACAAATACAAAATTTAATCGATGAAAGGTGTAAAAATGCGTGATTATGAAAATGAAGTGAGCATGGAAGATCTAAGCTACGAGCTTGAAATAATGCTACAAGCAATGCTAATAAACGCTGGTGTGAAACGAGATAAGCTAGAAAAAGCATGTGAATTGTATGTAGAAAATATAGATGATGTGCTAGATACGCTTGATGAGAATATCAGCGGCGTTGATGAAATTTTGGCGGTTGTGAAGTTTTTAAAAGAAAAACACAAAGAACTTTTTAACTAGCTTTTTTCATTATTTTAGAGTGCAAAGAACAAAAAGATTTGTTTTTTGCTACTTTTTGATGATTTTTTCTTTTCAAAAGGCTTGTAATTTTTGTGCTAAAATGAGAGAGCAAACGCAGTAAAAACGGCTTTCTAGCATATTCTAAGCTGATAAACAATCTATCTAATTCTGCTCTTTCATTTACGCTTAAAGCCGCCATTTTTGCCCCCAAATAAATTTTTAAAAAGCTGTGATTATATCACAAATTTTTAGCTTTTACAATAAATTTTACATAAAATTTTAATAATTTATAAAATTCACTCTGATTTTAAAAAATTTATAAAAAATTTTTACAAATACCCTTGACATTACTTCACTCAATGTGTATAATTTCATTAGCACTCTAAAACACTGAGTGCTAAAAATTCAAAAAAGTTAAAAATATATAAAAGATGAAAATAGATAAAAGAGATTTGATTTTACAAAGCATTATTAGGGCGTATTTGGAGCAAAATGAGCCTGTTGGTTCGTCTCAGCTTTGCGAAAAAATAGAAAATGTTTTTAGACAAAATATCCCAGCAAGCACGATTAGAGTGTATTTTAAGCGTCTTAGTGATGAAGGTGCGATTACGCAACTTCATATAAGTGGCGGTAGAATTCCAACTGCGTCTGCTATGAAATTTTACTGGCAAAATAGACTAAACTTAGATGAGGATATTAGCATTTACGATGATGAAGTGCTAAGTTTTTTGGTTTATAATTTTGGAATTTATTGTATGATTTTTGGCTCTAACAATCCAAAATTCACAAAACTTCATAAAATTGATGAAAAATTCTTGCTTTTAGAGCTTGAAAATGAGAGTTTTAGCATAAATTATAGCCCAAAAATTGAGAAGTTTTTAAAAAATCTTTTGGGTCTAAGCCTTGATGAGCTTGAACTTGTAAGTATTCAAGTCGGGCTTTCGCAGCTTCGCGCCAAAATAAAAGAGTTTAAGCGTTCGTTAATTTATTTTCAAGAAAACGAAAAAATCGCTTTTGAAATGTTTAGCGATGAGCGCATTAAAACAGCGCTTGATCCAGTGTTTGCGCACTCTTTTAAAAGCAAAGTTGCCTTTGGGCCACTTTTTGATGAAGGTTTTATGGGTTTTATAAAAGATGTGAATTTTATGGGCAAAAATGCCACTATGATATGCGCTGGTAGCGTGTATAACGACTATGAAAAGTTTTTAAATACAATTAAGGAGGCATCGTGAAAGATGAAAATATGAAAAATACTGAACAAAGTGCAGAAAATTCAAATCCTAGCTCAGAAAATTCTGAATTTTCAGAAAATTCAAAAAATTCAGAAAATTCAAGTGCTGAAAATTCAGAAAATTTAGAAAATTCAGCACCAGAAAATTCAGAGTCTAGTAGCGTAGAAAAGGCACTTAGCGTAGCACTAAATGATTTAGCAGCCACAAGAAGCAAACTAATTGAAGCCCAAGCTGATTTTGAAAATATCAAAAAAAGGCTTGAAAAAGAAAAAGCAAGTGCGGTAAGCTTTGCTAATGAGTGCTTTGCTAGGGATTTGCTTGGCGTAATTGACGCGCTTGAAATGGCGCTAAATACGCAAATTGACGAGCAAAACGAACAAGCAAAAAGCATCAAAGAAGGCGTGAGCCTAACGATTGAGAGCTTTAAGCAAGCCTTGTCTAAGCACGGCGTAAAGATGATAGAGACGCAAATTGGCGGTGAGTTTAACCCTGAGATTCATAACGCCATGAGCTATGTGGAAAGTGATAGCGTAGCAAGTGGCTTTATAGCGCAAATCTATCAAAATGGCTATATGTATAATGAGAGGATTTTGCGCCCAGCGATGGTGTTAATCGCAAAATAATTTTAGGGCAAAATTTGGGGCAAATTGTTATAGCGGACGGATTGCGATGAAAAGATTTTGTGCGCTTGCTTGGGATGAATTTTGTATTCTATCCCTGCGCAAGCACACAAAATCTTTTTTCACACTACGCCCACTCTAAAATTTGCTAGGTGGAATTCTAGAATTCTAAAATTTGTGTTTAACAAAATGGGCCTATAGCTCAGCTGGTTAGAGTGCACCCCTGATAAGGGTGAGGTCACAAGTTCAAGTCTTGTTAGGCCCACCAGTTTTGAAGTCTAATTAAAGAGCTTAATGAGTTTTTTAATTAGACTTTGGTCTAAGCGTTATTTAACTTATCATTGTTAAAAGTCAAATCAAGTTTAATACAATTTTACAGGACTTGTTAAAGCTTTGATTTTTCATTTTTGCAAATATAAAGTTTGAATTTTTTAAAAAATTCAATGCTTTCCGTCTTGGAAATGAAAAAGCAAATATTGTAAGCTTTAAAGTAAAATCTAAAATTATTAGACTTCCTAATTTCTAAAATATTAAAATTTTAGAATTCTAGAATTCTTATTTAATTTTAAGATTATATTTTAATTTTTATCTTTAACAAGGAAGTGATGCATTAGAATACACAATATTGTAATTCTTAAAAGGTAAGCTACAAAGAGCAAATGGTGGATGCCTTGCCTAGTAGAGGCGATGAAAGACGTGCCAGGCTGCGATAAGCCTCGGGGAGCTGTCAAGGAGCTTTGATCCGGGGATTTCTGAATGGGGCAACCCAAATAACAGTGATGTTATTTACCATATGGAGCTAACTAGGGGAACTGAAACATCTAAGTACCCTAAGGAAAAGAAATCAATAGAGATTACGCTAGTAGCGGCGAGCGAACGCGTAAGAGGGCAAACCACTAGCTTGCTAGTGGGGTTGTAGGACTGCAATGTGGACTAAAATCGGTTAATAGAATAAACTGGAAAGTTTAGGCATAGAGGGTGATACCCCCGTATATGAAAACCCATTTTTACCTAGCAGTATCCTGAGTAGGACGGGACACGTGAAATCCTGTTTGAAGCTGGGTCGACCACGATCCAACCCTAAATACTACTACTAGAGCGATAGCGAACAAGTACCGTGAGGGAAAGGTGAAAAGAACCGCGGTGAGCGGAGTGAAATAGAACCTGAAACCATTTGCTTACAATCATTCAGAGCACTATGATTTATCAGTGTGATGGACTGCCTTTTGCATAATGAGCCTGCGAGTTGTGGTATCTGGCAAGGTTAAGGAAACCCGGAGCCGTAGCGAAAGCGAGTCTTAATAGGGCGACAAGTCAGATGCTGCAGACCCGAAACGATGTGATCTATCCATGAGCAGGTTGAAACCGGTGTAAGAGCCGGTGGAGGACCGAACAGACGGCTGTTGAAAAAGCTCCTGATGACTTGTGGATAGGGGTGAAAGGCCAATCAAACATCGTGATAGCTGGTTCTCTCCGAAATATATTGAGGTATAGCGTCATGTAGTAACACTAAGGGGTAGAGCACTGAATGGGCTAGGGCATACACCAATGTACCAACCCCTATCAAACTCCGAATACTTAGTGTGTAATCATGGCAGTCAGGCGGCGAGTGATAAAATCCGTCGTCAAGAGGGGAACAACCCAGACTAACAGCTAAGGTCCCTAAATCTCATTTAAGTGGAAAACGATGTGAAGTTACTTTAACAACCAGGAGGTTGGCTTAGAAGCAGCCATCCTTTAAAGAAAGCGTAATAGCTCACTGGTCTAGTGATTTCGCGCGGAAAATATAACGGGGCTAAAATGAGTACCGAAGCTTTAGACTTGTGCTTAATTCTGATTATTTAGAATTCTTTGAATTTTCTGAAATTGAATTTTCTGAATTTTCTGAAATCCATAAAATTCAAGCTGAATTTTCTAAAACTGAATTTTCTGAATTTTCTGAAATATTAAAAAATAATTAGAATTAAGCACAAGTGGTAGGAGAGCGTTGTATTTAGCGTCGAAGGTATACCGGTAAGGAGTGCTGGAGCAAATACAAGTGAGCATGCAGGCATGAGTAGCGATAAAAGGGGTGAGAATCCCCTTCGCCGTAAACCCAAGGTTTCCTACGCGATGCTCGTCATCGTAGGGTTAGTCGGGTCCTAAGCAAAGTCCGAAAGGGGTATGCGATGGAAAATCGGTTAATATTCCGATACCAATATTAGTGTGCGATGGAAGGACGCTTAAAGTTAGTGGAGCTAGCGGATGGAAGTGCTAGTCTAAGGATGTAGATTAAGTGGTAGGCAAATCCGCCACTTTTTATTCGAGATCTTAAAGGCTCTCCAAAGTCTTCGGATAGCGGGGAGAATCCATGATACTATCGAGCCAAGAAAAGTTTCTAAGTTTAGCTAATATTGCCCGTACCGTAAACCGACACAGGTGGGTGGGATGAGTATTCTAAGGCGCGTGGAAGAACTCTCTTTAAGGAACTCTGCAAAATAGCACCGTATCTTCGGTATAAGGTGTGCCTAACTTTGTGAAAGATTAACTCTGTAAGCATTGAAGGTTACAACAAAGAGTCCCTCCCGACTGTTTACCATAAACACAGCACTCTGCTAACTCGTAAGAGGATGTATAGGGTGTGACGCCTGCCCGGTGCTCGAAGGTTAATTGATGGGGTTAGCATTAGCGAAGCTCTTGATCGAAGCCCGAGTAAACGGCGGCCGTAACTATAACGGTCCTAAGGTAGCGAAATTCCTTGTCGGTTAAATACCGACCTGCATGAATGGCGTAACGAGATGGGAGCTGTCTCAAAGAGGGATCCAGTGAAATTGTAGTGGAGGTGAAAATTCCTCCTTCCCGCGGCAAGACGGAAAGACCCCGTGAACCTTTACTATAGCTTGACACTGCTATTTGGATAAAGATGTGCAGGATAGGTGGGAGGCTTTGAAGCTAGGACGCCAGTTCTAGCAGAGCCATCGTTGAGATACCACTCTTCTTTATTCGGGTAGCTAACTAGCTTGATTATATCATCAAGTAGGACAATGTCTGGTGGGTAGTTTGACTGGGGCGGTCGCCTCCCAAAATGTAACGGAGGCTTACAAAGGTTGGCTCAAAATGGTTGGAAATCATTTGTAGAGTATAAAGGCATAAGCCAGCTTAACTGCGAGTCATACAAGACGAGCAGAGACGAAAGTCGGTCTTAGTGATCCGGTGGTTCTGTGTGGAAGGGCCATCGCTCAAAGGATAAAAGGTACCCCGGGGATAACAGGCTGATCTCCCCCAAGAGCTCACATCGACGGGGAGGTTTGGCACCTCGATGTCGGCTCATCGCATCCTGGGGCTGAAGTAGGTCCCAAGGGTTGGGCTGTTCGCCCATTAAAGCGGTACGCGAGCTGGGTTCAGAACGTCGTGAGACAGTTCGGTCCCTATCTGCCGTGGGCGTAAGAAGATTGAGGAGAGTTGACTCTAGTACGAGAGGACCGAGTCGAACTGGCCACTGGTGTATCTGTTGTTCTGCCAAGAGCATCGCAGAGTAGCTAAGCCGGGATGTGATAAGAGCTGAAAGCATCTAAGCTCGAAGCCAACTCCAAGATGAATCTTCTTTTAAGAGCTCTAGTAGACTACTAGTTTGATAGGCTGGGTGTGTAAGTGATGAAAGTCATTTAGCTGACCAGTACTAATAGCTCGTTTGCTTATCTTATGCAACACTTCCTTGTTAAGGATAAAAACTTGCTTCGTCTCGCAGCGCATCTGCGAACAAAGCTGACTACACACTTCGCTTGACGGACAGAAGTCCGCCTGCACTCGTGCTTGTCACCTTTGTCCACATCTGCACTACGATGCTCGCAACTTTAATATTTTAAAGTTTTATTCTTTACAAGTTTAGAAAATTATTAAACTTAGACTTTTAACAATATTAACAAGTTAGCATTGTTAATTAAGGAATTACAAGGATTTTTAGAAAATTCTAGAATTCTTGCTTTAAAGTAATTTTTTAATTAACAATGCTCGTGGCTATACAGACGAGGAAACGCCTTGCTCCATCTCGAACCAAGAAGCTAAGCTCGTCATGGCTGATGATACTATCTCTTACTGGGACCGGGAAAGTAGGTCGCTGCGAGCTTTGTTAAAAGATTTATTTATTCTTATTACTTAACTCTCATTTTATAAAATCTTTTTTTAAATTATTAAAACTTTAGGCTTTTTAAACATTTGAAAGTCTCTTTATATTTTTTATTTACTTTTTTAAATAAATTTCTTTTTTACTTGTGAATTTTCTTTTATTTTACGCTATAATTAAAACTTCTATTTTATTTTAAAGGACACATAATGAAAAAATTACTTTTACTTCTAGCTATGCTAGCTAGTCTTGCGTTTGGGGCTGTAAATATAAATACAGCAAGCAAAGAAGAGTTAATGAGTCTAAAAGGCATAGGTGAAGCCAAAGCTGAGGCAATTATCGCAGCTCGTCCATTTAAAAAAGCTGAGGATATTAAAAATGTAAAAGGCATCGGCGAGGGCATTTATGCCAACATCGAAAAAGACATCGTCATAGAATAAACAACTCAATTTTTTATAAAATTCAAGTGCTGAATTTTATAGAATTTTATAAAATTCAAAAGAGAATTTTATAAATCTAGCTTTGAATTTTATGAATTTTCTGGGTTTATCCACTGCTGCTTAAATGAATTTTATAAAATTCACTTTGGCAGCAGTGAATGAGCACTGAATTTTATAAAATTCAAATGAGATTTTGCTTCTGGGTCCGCTGGGTGCCACGATTTTTGGCTTTGCGAAAAATCTCTGGGTGACGGCAGTGGCGAATTTTATAAAATTCATTGGCGAATTTTATAAAATTCACTAGCCCATGATTTGATTCATATCCACAAAAAGATTTGGATGTTCGCGCTTGATTTTTGCGATAAGTTTGTCCAAATCTGGTTCTTTTTTAAACTCACTTTTCATCAGCTCGTCCATCGCCACACGCCAGACATCGCCAAAATCAATAGGCATATTTTGCCAAATGCTGCGTTCTAATTTTAGCTCAAAGCTTTCTTTTTGTGCCGTTTTTAGCATACGAAAAACAACATCTAAAATCTCAGCTGGCATAAAAATATAAGGCTCTTCGTTTTTTATCGCAAACCACGGCGTATGGAAGTTTGCAGCAGCATTTACAATGCGGATTTTTAGCTCATTTTCGCTTACTTGTTCTATGTCAAAATTTATTCGCTCTCTATCGCTGATGCCTAGCGTGTGGCTTATGTTTTCAATCACTTTTAGCGCTGAAATCAGCTTTGTATTTGTGATATTTGACTTGCTAGTCTCACTACTTTGTAGTGAATTTTCTGCTGAATTTTTTGCTGAATTTTCTAGCAAGGTTGAATTTTTTGGCAAATTTTTTGCTGAATTTTTACCTGAATTTTCTGCCTTTGCTAGCTGCGCCCTTTTTGCTTTGGCTGGATTTTCTTTGGGTGCTATTTTTAGAGTTTTGTCTTTTTTTGGCTCGCTGATTTTTGTGCTAGCTTTTGTGCTGCTTTTTGCTGAATTTTTTAAAGCAGGTTCATTTTTCTCTTTTGAGATTTTGCTGCTAGCACTCGTTTTTTTTGTAGTTTTTTCCATATTTTTACCTATTTTTATCGCACCAAACCATGATAGCTTTTTGCGCATGAAGTCTATTTTCAGCCTCGGCAAAGATTTCATCGGCGTGGCTTTCAAAAACTTCTTCACTCATCTCATAGCCACGATACGCTGGCAAGCAGTGTAAAAACACGCTTTTTTTGCCACTTAATGCCATCAAGTCCTTATCTATACAAAAGCCCTTAAAATCAGCAATTCGCTTAGCTTTTTCATCTTCTTGCCCCATTGAAATCCAAGTATCAGTTACCACGACATCAGCGCCTTTTATTGCCTCTTTTGGATCGTTTGTAAGGCTGATTTTTGCGCCACTTGTCTTTGCCCACTCAAACGCACTAGCGGTTATATCAGCGTTTGGCTCGTAGCCTTTTGGCGTAGCGATGCTTAAATCAAATCCAAGCTTACCAGCACTTTCTAAAAAGCTATGCGTCATATTGTTCCCATCGCCGACATAAGCTACTTTCATCGCAGTTACATCAAGACCAAGTTCTTGTAATGTAAGCAAATCAGCCATTACTTGAACCGGATGAAAATCATCGCTAAGCCCGTTTATTACAGGCACACCGCTAAATTTAGCAAGTTCTTCAAGATCGCTTTGTTTATACACACGCGCCATTATCATATCCACCATGCGCCCAAGCACGCGCGCAGTGTCCTTTACAGGCTCTCCGCGCCCTAGCTGAATGTCCTTTGAGCTTAAAAACAGCGCATGCCCGCCAAGCTCGACCATACCGACTTCAAAGCTAACTCTTGTTCTTGTCGAGCTTTTTTCAAAAATCATTGCTAATTTTTGATTTTTAAGATAAGGTTCAAAAATCTTAGCCTTTGCTTCTTTTTTTATCTTTGTAGCAAGGGCTAAAATGCTTAAAATTTCATCCTTGCTAACATCAGCAAAACTCAAAAAATGTCTCATTTCTCATCCTTTATTTTGGGCAAATTGTGCTTGTAAATGTAGAGAATCCTTATTTCATCATCTACTAGTCTAAAACCACCACATAGCCCTTAAAAATCAATTCTCTTATATTCTCATCATCAAAAATAGCGCTTTTCCTACACCTTTTTGGCATGAATTCTAGCTTTTGAATCTCATTATAAATCTGCTGGCAAAAGCTATGCGCACGTTCATTGCTATCAATGCTGATAAATTCATAAATTTCTTGTAATGAGCTTTGAAAATTATTAGAAAAAATAATTTTCATTCGCCACTTGCTTTTTTGCGTTTATTTTCGGCAAGTTTTTCTAAAAACTCCAAACTGCGCCTTTTGCTCTCTTCAAAGCTCATAAACTCAAGCTTACCTTCTTTTTCAAGCTTAATGATTTTTTCTAGTTCTTGCCTATCTTTTACTGATATATCCATTTTCGCCCTTTATCCCAAAATTCCAGCCACTTCTTTTGCGTGATATGAAATAATCATATCAGCCCCAGCTCTTTTAATGCCTAAAAGCGTCTCCATCATCACACGCTCATAATCAATCACACCAAGCTTCGCCCCAGCCTTTAAAAGCGCATATTCGCCGCTTACATTATACGCACAAAGTGGCAGCAGCGAACGCTCTTTTATATCACGGATTATATCTAAAAAAGCAAGTGCTGGCTTTACCATCAAAATATCAGCCCCTTGCGTCTCATCTTCTATGCTCTCTCTTATTGCTTCTAGGCGGTTTGCGCAGTCCATTTGATAGCTTTTTCTATCGCCAAAGCTTGGAGCAGATTGTGCCACGTCACGAAAGGGCCCATAGTAGCCACTAGCAAACTTCGTAGAATACGCCATCACAGGCAAATTCTCAAAGCCATTAGCATCTAGCGCATCACGCAAAGTAGTAATTATTCCATCCATCATTCCGCTTGGTGCTATCATATCAGCACCGGCCCTTGCGTGAACGAGAGCCTGAGTAGCGCTTATTTCAAGCGTTTTATCATTATCCACTGTGCCACCATCTAGAATTCCACAATGTCCGTGGTCTGTGTATTCACAAAAGCAAAGGTCAGTAATAACTAGAATTTTATCTCCAAAACGCTCTTTTATCGCACGCACCGAACGCGCGATTATTCCATCATCGCTCAAGGCATCGCTTCCACGCCCATCTTTATGCTCTGGAATTCCAAAAAGCAAAATGCTTTTAATGCCGATTTTTACAAGCTCTTCGCACTCTTTGATAATCTCATCCAAACTTAGCTGAAAAACGCCTGGCATGCTTGATATTTCGTTTTTTACGCCTTGTCCTTCAACTACAAAAAGCGGATAAATAAAATCATCTAAACTAAGCTTTGTCTCACGCACTAAATCACGCATTAGTGGATTAAGTCTTGTTCTTCTAAGTCTAGCAAACATACAAATCCTTTCAAAAATAAAATTATGAGATTATAACAAAATTTAATAAATTTTAAAAAATTCAAAGTTGAAATTTAGCTTAATTTTAGTTGAATTTTATGGATTTTAGAAAATTTTATAAAATTCAAAACTGAATTTTATACATTTTAGAAAATTTTAAAAAATTCAAGCTCGCTGTAGCAATAAAATCCATAAAATTCAAAGCTGAATTTTATGGATTTTGTGGATTTATAAAATTTAACAGATGAAGCAGAGTTTTGTTAAACTATTTGCCCGCACGCTCGATATACTCGCCACGCACAGTATCTACGCGAATCACCTCGCCCTCTAATACGTGAAAAGGTATTTGAACCACTGCGCCGCTTTCTAAAGTAGCTGGCTTTTTGTTTGAGCCTTGTGTGTCGCCACGGAAGTTTGGTTGAGTTTCAACGATTTTTAGCTCGACAACCTGTGGCACCTCAACGCCGATAGCCTTGCCATTGTGAAATAGCACTTGAACCATCATTCCATCTATCATCCACTTTTTAGCCTCGCCTACATCCTCATCGCTGATGCCTACTTGCTCATAGCTTTCTGTGTCCATAAATTGGCAGTTTTCGCCATCATCATAAAGATATTGCATTTGCTTTTCTTCAAGGTTTGGCGCATCGCATTTATCGCCTGCGTGAAAGGTCTTTTCAAGCACTTTGCCATCGATAAAACTCTTGATTTTTACACGCACAAACGCTGGACCTTTGCCAGGCTTTACATGCTGATACTCTACGATTTTAAATGGAATTCCATCTATTTCAATCTTTAGACCTTTTTTCAGATCTCCCATTTGGTAACTTGCCATTGGTTCTCCTTTTTTTAAATTATTTTTTATATTTTTTAGTTTTTTTGCGATGCTTTTTATCAAACTAAGCGCAGTTTGGCAAAAAGCGCGCAAAAGACGAACGCAAAACTAAAATTTAGTGCTATTGTCCGCTTAGTGTGGCTAAACTGAGCGCAGTGCGAATGAGACGGGCTTAGCGCCCGTCGCAGTGAAGCACAAGCGAAATTTAGTCGCAATAAGCTTGGCAAGAGCACTAAATTTCAGCGTATTTTGCCCAAATACACGCTTCTAAGTTACTCAACTTCGTCACCACACTAGCACTTATATCATGATCTACTAAAATCACAGCCAGCGCACTGCCATGTTTGTCTCTGCCTAGACGGAAATCAGCAATATTTACATTTGCATCAGCTAGTATGGTAGATACATCACGGATCACGCCTGGCACGTCTGTATTTTTGAAAACCAGCATTCTGCCTTTTGGCTTAAAATCAGTGTTAAAATCACCCATTGAAACGATGCGTTGATCATCATCATCAAAGACTGTTCCGCCTATTTTGATACTACCTAAATCCGTGCTTACTTGAATGCTAATTTTTTGTTTATAAGCGCCTGCTGGCTCAGTGCAAACATTGGTTTCTATGCCTTTTTCGCTTGCTACAAAAGCAGCATTTACATAGTTTATTGCCTCGCCCAAGCTTTCTTTTAATGCACCAACTATAGCAAAAGTAAGCAAACTTTTTGCATATTCTGCGATTTCTCCACTTGCGCTTAGAGTGATATTTTTGATAGCTCCTGTGCTAAGCTGTGCTGCAAAATAGCCAATTTTGCTAGTTAGCTCGATAAACGGCTCAACAAATTTTGGCAAAGTCTCTGTTTTAATCGGCAGATTTAAAGCATTTGGATAGCAGATCTGGCGAGCTGCTTGGATAGCTTGTTCAGCTGCATCTCTGGCTATATTTTCTTGGCTTTCTAGTGTATTTGCCCCAAGGTGCGGCGTAGCGCTGATATTTGGCAAATCCAAAAGCGGATGAGCATTTCCTGGCTCTTTGGCAAAAACATCAATTCCAGCAAAAGCGATTTTGCCACTTTTTAGATTTTTCACTAATGCTTCTTCGTTATACAAACCGCCACGGGCGCAGTTTATTAGCCTTACACCATCTTTCATTTTTGCGATTTGTGCTTCATCTATCATATTTGTAGTTTCTTTGTTTTTTGGCGTGTGAATAGTGATAAAATCGCATTTTAAAATATCATCAAAATTTGTTGTATATTCTACGCCAAGGCTTGTAGCTTTGCTTGGTTCTATGTATGGATCATAGGTGATTACATTCATTCCAAAAGCAAGAGCACGCACGCCAACGCGAGAGCCTATGTTTCCAAAGCCGATTATACCAAGAGTTTTGCCAAAAAGCTCTGTTCCATACCATTTTTCACGCTTCCAAGTTTTATTTTGGACCAGGTCATTTACACTTGCGATGTAATTACGAGCTGAGTTTAAAAGGTGGCACATCGTCATTTCAACTGCTGCGATCGTATTTGCAGTAGGCACATTCATCACGATTATCCCCTGCTTTGAGCACTCTTCAATGTCTACATTATCCACGCCCACGCCAGCTCGCACCAGTGCTTTTAAGCCCTGTGCTGCTTCTATAAAAGGCTTGCCACAATCAGTAGAACTTCTAGTAATTGCTACATCGCAGCCTTTAATCATACCTAAAAGCTCATCTTTTGGCACAGATACAGCATCGATTACTTCGATATCTTTTTGCGCTCTTAAAATTTCAAATCCCACTGGGTGAATAGCATCACAAACTATGACTTTTTTCATTTCCCTGCCTTTATTTTTGAGTTTATATTATATTGCTCTTTTAAGGTTGAAACAAAGCTATTTGCAGCTGCTGCTGAGGGTGCTGCGATAAAGATATTTTGGCTATCTCCAAGCTTTGCGACATTTAAGTCTATATCCATAGAAGCCGCCAGTCTTCTCATACAAAATAGCGAATATTCCGTGCAGCGCGGCATTTCTAGCTCATAATTTATCTTTTTTACCTTTGCTTTTTCTTTTGGATAATTGTCATTTATTTCTAAATACATAAAATTAACCGGCAGCACATCAGCACTAGCCTTTAAATCAGCCACTTTTCTTATCCAACCGCTTATTTTGACACTTTCGTTTTGTTCGCCAGCTATTTGGTTTGGCATGCCAGGCATCATAGGAAGCTGCGTATTTGCGTATTTTAAAAGTAGCAAAGCTGACAAAGCCACAAATACAAGCAAAAAAACCAGCGCAAAATACATCACACGGATATTCAAAGCAAACCTTTTAATTTGAATTTTTTTGAATTTTATAAAATTCACAGACTTTCATAAAATTCAAAAAATTCAGCCCAATTTTTTGAAAACTGAATTTTATAAAAGTCTTTAAATTTTTTAAAATATGAATTTTTTGAAAGCTGAATTTTTTAAAAAATTCAATTTAAAAAATTCAAGCCAATTTTATAAAATTCACTCAAAAAATTCATCAAAAAATTCACCCAACAGGCGAAGCAAAAAATTCAAAAAATTAGAAAATTCAAAAATCTAGAAAATTCAAAAGCTGTTTTTGAAATTTCTTTTGAATTTTCTAAAGTGAATTTTTTAAAATTCTTTTAATTTAATTTTTCTTTAATTAAATCGCCAATAGTCATTTTATCGCTACTTGCAGCGTTAAATTTATCCAAAGCTTCACGCTCTTTTTGGATATCTAATTTCTTTTGGCTTAAGCGAACCTTAGCTCTTTGCTTGTCAATGTTTGCGATCGCAGCCTCGATATTTTCACCTACTTTTAGCTCGTCTGTGGCATCTTCTTTGCGGATTAGCGCTTCGATGCCTTCAACTTCGATGAATGCACCAAAATCTTTTATATCTTTGATCGTGCCGCTTACTTTGTCGCCTACGCTGTGTTTGCTGGCAAATTCAGCAATAGGACTTTCTTGCAACTCTTTTAAACTTAGAGATAATTTAGAGTTTTTCTCATCAATTTTTATAAGCTTTACTTCTAGGCTTTGACCTTTTTTGAATAATTCTGAGCATTTTTTGCCTCTATCCCAGCTAGCATCTTCATTGTGAAGCAAGCCTTCAACAAAGCTTGATTTTGTAGGAATTCTTACAAATGCGCCAAAAGCTGTGGTGCTTACGATTTCGCCTTTTAAAATATCGCCTACTTTATGCTCTTTTACAAACTCATCAAAAGGCTTTGTAAGCAAGTTTTTAAGGCTCACTCTTAATCTATGTGCGTCATGGTCGATTTCGATTACTTCTACATCTATTTCTTCGCCCTCTTTTATGAAATCTTTTGGATTTTTGATATTTTTATCCCAAGAAATTTCACTAATGTGCAAAAAGCCCTCTACATCATTGCCAAGGTCTACAAAAGCACCATACGGCTCGATGTTGCTTACAGTTACGCGAATCGCATCGCCTACATTTAGTCCTTCTTTTATCTCGCTCCAAGGATCAGGTTGCGCTGCTTTGATTGAAAGAGAAAGGTGCTTTTTATCCTTATCATAGCTTACGATTTTTACATCTACTTTATCGCCTTCTTTATACACAGATGCTGGATTTATTGGACCTTTGTAACTGATTTCTTTATAATGAACTAGCCCATCTACACCGCCAACATCCACAAACATACCATAGCTTGTGATTTTTTTGATGGTGCCTTCTACGATTTGTCCTTCTTTGCTAGCGACATTTTCTAGTGCTTCTTTGCGCTCTTTGCGTGAAGCATCGCTTAGACGGCGCTTTGAAGCCACTATGCTATTTTCATCTTTATCCACTTTGATGACTTTTACCTTTGTTAGTGAGCCAACATTTGCTTCTCTCATCTGTGAGCGTGGGATAAAAAATTCAATGCCATTGTCGTCGTATGCGACATATCCGCCTTTATTTTTGCTAGCGATTTTTACATCAAAAATGTTTTCTGCATTTTCATCGTAATTATCAATGAAATCTTTTACTTTTTGCTTAGCAATTGCTTTTTTATGCGATACTAGCGGTCTTCCGCCAGCTGAGCCTGTGATTAAGACATTGATTTTATCGCCTATTTTATATTTTAGTGAGCCGTCATTGCTGCTGATTTCAGCGATGTTCATTACTCCTTCACTTTTTTTACGCACATCAATTAAGACCTCATCGTCTTTGATGCCGACGATTACGCCTTCGACTAGTGATCCGCCTTTTTCTTTTTTGAAGCTTTCTTCAAGTAGAGTTGCGAAATCTTCGTCAGTTTCGTGCATTTGCTGCTTGTTTGCCGCCATTGTTTGTCCTTTTACTAGTAAAATTTAAGGGTTGAATTTTATAATATTTTTGCTTATTTTTTGCTTTAAAAATTAAAAGAAAATTAGTTAATTTTATGCTTTAGACAAGATTGGAGTCACAGCAACACAGCAAAACGAAGTAATTATTAGCCAAAAATGCGAAACATTTTTTAAGCCACATTTTATTTGTAAAAAACATCAAAGATATCTATTTTGCCTTTTTTTTGCAAAATATATTTATTATATGCTATCAAAACTATAACACTAGTGCTTACTATGCCGCCTATAAACTCTCTTGTTTGCCTTAGAGTATCATGCAAAATTCGCTGCATATCATCAGTTGACCTATCATCATTTAAAGGAATATTTTGCGCCACGCCACTGCTAAAAAGCACGCCAGCACAAAACAAAGTAAAGAATGCTTTTTTCATTTTTTGCCTTATTATCATTAAATTATCTTATAGCGATCATCTTTGCGTTTTGGAGCGTTTGGAGCTTCATTTGGATAGCCTAGTGTTAGCATTGCTACCATTTTGCCTTTGTTTGGGGCGAATTTTTCTCTAAACTCTACGCCAAAGCCAGCATTTACCGGAGCACACATCCAGCAAGTGCCAAGTTCTTTGCTAGCGGCTGCTAGGCAAAAATTTTGCATAGCAGCAGCGATGCTTTGAGTGATGGCGTTTTTTTTGATTTCACCATAATCACACTGCTCAAAGACCAAAATATACGCACTTGCTTGTCCAAGACTTTTGGTAAATGAAAGCGTCTGGGCCACTACCTGCGGATAGGCTTTGAAGCGCTCTTCAAGCTCGGCTTTCATTGAAAGTGCTACTTTTTGCATCACTTCAAGGACAAATTTTTTGTCGTTTTCATTTGTAATAGCCACAAAATACCAAGGCTGTAAATTCATAGATGAAGGCGCCCAAGTAGCTGCTTCTAAAAGCTCAGCTATAAGCTCTTTTGAGACTGCTTTGTCTGTGTATTTTCTAACTGACCTGCGAGAAAAAATCGCTTGTAAAGTTTCCATTTTATTTTCCAAATTTAATTTATTTTTGCTAGTCTTTGGCAAAAGCGCCAAAAGACAAAGCAAAAACCTAACAAATATACTTTTTACAAGTATCGTGTGTTTAGTGTGGTTAAACTGAGTGAGTGCGAAATGAGACGGGCTTTATGCCCGTCGCAGTGTAGCACGAATGAGTTTAGCCACAATAAGCACACGAGACGAAGTAAAAAAACTTTTTGCGAGTATTTTGGATGCTATGTGCTAAAAGTGAGTGCAGTGCGAAATGAGCCGCACTGATGGTGCGGCGCAGTGTAGCACAAACGAACTTTTAGTGCAGAGCGCCAAAAGACGAAGCAAAAAGCTGTGGCTATAAGCCGAGTTCTGTTTTTGCAGTCATTTATCTTGCCCCAATGTTACCAAAGAGATCTAGCGAAGTGTAGATTTTTAGAGCTTTACCACCACTTCTTGCTGCGAGCTGGGTTTACCTAGCTAGGCGGCTTTGCTTCACCTGCCTACTGGTGCGCTCTTACCGCACCCTTTCACCTTTTCTGCTTTTGCAGTAGTTTGCTTTCTGTTGCACTTTCCCTAGTCTTGCGACTGGCGTCCGTTAGACGCAGCTCTGCTCTAATGCAGCTCGGACTTTCCTCTATTTTCTAGCGACTGCTCGCCACAGCAAGCGCTAATTATATCACAAAATTCAAGCTAATTTTATAAAATTCAAAAAATTCAATGAGTGAATTTTATAAAACAAGCAAAACAGAAACAAATTTTTGAAAAAATTGTATAAAATATTGTAAAAATTACCGAGCGTTTACTGATTTTGCTTATAATTTCACACAAGCAACCAAACTAACTTTTTCTACTCCTTCTTTAAATTTGCCTTTGAGATACAAAGGCAAATTTTTTGATTTTTAGCAGATTTTATAAAATTCAGGTTAAAATTTGATTTTACTTTCTTGTGGAATGCTGCCTTTAATGCGGCTTTTATCTCTTTTGAAATTTGAGTGAACAACCTTGCCATCGTGCTTTGTGAAGTTTTTAATAGAAATTTCACTATACATAATGACACCATTTTTTAACTGCATCAAAAGCAAATCGCCAACTTCATAAACAGCACTCGCACCATCGCTTGAAAAGCCATTTAACGTAGTTACAAAGCCACGCGCATTGCTGTATTGCTTGCCATTTTTAATTAGCACATTTAGCATATAGCCGCCTTTTACTTGATCGATTTTGCTTATTGTGCCTTTGGTGAGCACGCCTGCTGGTCTTTGCGGTTTTTTAGGCGTGTAGGTTGGCTTGTCGTAGCAGCCTAAAAAAAATATCGCAATAAGCACTAAAGAAAGAAATTTTTTCATTTTTTTTCCTTGAATTCATCTTTTTAGTGAATTTTATAAAATTCAGTTTTTTATAAAATTCAGTTTTGAATTTTATAAAAAAATATTTTGACAACTGCAGTGTAAGCTGCCATTTTGACGGATAAAAACACTTGCATCCACTGCTTCAATTTGCCGTCCTTTTGTATGCTTTAAAAGCGTATTTATCGATATTTCATCAGCTTTTTTATCATTATAAGTTGGCACAATTATCGCTTCATTGATAATCACAAAATTGGCATAAGTAGCGCCTAGTCTGCGTCCGTCGTAGTTTATCGCACTTGGCAAAGGCAAAGGCACAAGATTAAAATCTGTTTTAAGAAGTTCTTTTTTCATAGCATTTAGGCTTTCATAATGCTCATCATTTTTATCATCACAGGCTGCGTAAGCGATGGTATTTTCATCAATAAAGCGAGCTAAGGTATCAATGTGCGAATCAGTATCATCGCCCTTGATCGCACCGCTACCCAGCCAAATAATTTTGTTTAACCCAAAAAGCTCTTTTAATTTGGCTTCAAGCTCGTTTTTATCACGCTTTTGTCCATTTGATCGGTTTGTGTTTAAAAGACACTCGCTAGTAGTTAGCAGCACGCCAGAGCCGTTAAACTCAACGCTACCACCTTCTAAAACAAGCGGGATTTCTTTTAAATTAGAAAAAATTCCAAGTTTTAAAAGCTCGGTATTTACGGCATTATCAAGCTCACTTTGAAATTTTGACCCCCAAGCATTAAACTTAAAATCATAAAATTCAGTCTTTTTATCGTCATTTTCTACGCTAATCGCACCAAAATCTCTTATCCAAGTATCGTTTGTAGGAATTTTTACAATCTCAACATTTGAAATCTTAGAAAATTCAGCTATATCAGCATTTGGGTGAGCTATTAAAATGACTTTTTGATATTTGGACACAATTTTTACAAAGCTTTGATAAGAGTGTAAAATTTCGCTTAGATACGGCTTCCAGTCAGTGTTTTCGTGTGGCAAAGCGATCAGCAACGCACGTTGTTTTTCCCATTCGCCAAAAGCTCTCATAAATGTCCTTAAAAATGTTCTTAAAAAATGAAAGAAAAAGGCTGCAAAGCTAGCATAAGCCTTGCAGCGAAGAATTAAGCTAGCAAATTAGCTATTTGACTTTGTAAGCTTGTAAGATTATGTGCTTGAGCTATTGAGCTAGCACTTAACTTCATATTTGCATTATTAAAATCATTTAGATTTTTTATTATATTGTTATTTTGAAGCTGTGATTCACTAGCTGTTGTGTTTATTAGCTTAGCTGAAACGCTCTCGATATTGCTCATAAGGCCATTTTGAAAAGAGCCAACATCGCTTCTTAGGCGATTTACACTATCCATAAAATTCTTTATGCTTTGCGAGTTTCTAACATCGATGCTATCGATATTTGGCGCAGTTAGATTTATGCCAAAATTACCAGCAGTGGTTTCAAAATTCATAATGCCACCAAATATGTTTTTACCATTGTAGTTAGCATCATTTATGCTTTCTTGCATGCTATTTTTAAGCGCAGTTGCTTCTGAAGTAATGGCTTTTTGATAATCCTTGCCAAGCTCGCTAGGATCGATGTTTCCATTAGCATCAAGGCTTACGCCATTCACAGCACGCACATTTAGCTCATTCATACGAATAGCAGCGTCATTTAGCCCTTCAAGCACTCCATCTGCGATTTGAGCGATTCCGATAGCATCATTTGCATTTGCGATACCTTGAAGATTGCCGCTAGCCTCCATTCTTAGGGCATCTGCGATTTGTAAGTTTGCACTATCTACGCCACTTAGTGCGCGTTCTGCAGCGATCGCACCAAGTGCTTTACTAGCCGTGTTTTGTGCACTTTTCATATATTGATTTTGCATTCCTGCGGTGTAGTCCGTTTTTCCAATTGTCATTGCCATATCTTCCTCCTTGGATAGCCTAGTTTCTAATTATATATCAAATTGCGTTAAATATCGCTTAAAAAATACTTAATTTTTTGGCTTTTGCCAGACATTTATTAGCCGAATTTTTTAAAAAATTTAAAGTTTTAAAAAATTCAAATATTATTTTTGCCTTACTTTGATAGAAAGCTCGTGTGCGCCAAGTCCTTCTGCTCTTGCTAGTGCCATACAAGCAGCACTCAAATCACGCAAAGAGCTTTCGTTCATAGAAATCACAGAGCTTCTTTTAAGAAAATTATAAACGCCAAGTGGGCTAAAAAATCTAGCCGTGCCACCAGTCGGCAAGGTGTGATTTGGCCCAGCTAAATAATCTCCAATCGCCTCAGGTGTGTAGTGACCCAAAAAAATCGCTCCAGCGTGCTTGATGTGCGCTAAATACTCCCAAGCATTATCAGTGGCGATTTCTAAATGCTCCACAGCCAAAGCATTCATTAGCTCAATTGCTTGTTCTTTATCCTTTGCGATGATGATTGCAGCTTTGTTTGCCACGCTTGCGCCTGCGATTTCTTTTCTGGCTAAATTAGGCAAAATGCTCTCAATCTGCTCTTTTATCGCCATAGCCACGTTTTCATCAAAAGTGACCAAAAAACTACTTGCTATTTCATCATGTTCGGCTTGACTTAGCAAATCAACTGCGATATTATGGGCATTTGCTGTTTTATCAGCTATCACACCAATTTCACTTGGACCTGCGATCATATCTATATTTACTTGCCCAAAGACCATTTTTTTAGCAGTTGCTACATATATATTTCCAGGTCCAGTTATGACATCGACTTTGTTTATCGTCTCTGTGCCATACGCCATCGCAGCCACAGCGCTTGCGCCACCTACTTTATAAGCTTTTTTAATTCCAAGCAAATGCATAGCAGCCAAAAGTAGCGGATTTACCACACCACTAATAGCAGGGGTGCAAACGCTGATATCTTTTACGCCTGCTACGATTGCTGGCGTTGCATTCATCAAAAGTGAGCTAGGATAAGCTGCTTTTCCGCCTGGAATATAAAGTCCAGCCCTATCAACTGGCGTGATTTTTTGCCCTAGAACCTCGCCACTATTCTCAAAGCTCATCCAGCTTTTTTCTATTTGTTTTTCGTGATAGGTGCGAATTCTTTCAAAAGCAGTCTGCAAGGCATTTTTAAGCTCAGGCGAAATGCTATTAAAAGCTTGTTTCATCTCATCTGTGTCAATTTTTAGCTCATCAGCATTTTTTGGCTGCCATTTATCAAAACGAGAGATTTGTTCACAAAGTGCCTTATCGCCGTCTTTTTTAATTTCATCAATAATGCTCTCAACTCTTGGCAAAACCTCGCTCATATCCATTTCGCCACGATTTGCTAATTTAGCAAATTCTTTATAAAATTCACTATCGCTGTATTTTAAAATTTTCATTATTATCCTTTTTTTTAAAAAATTTTTGCCATTATAGCGAAAATTTTATAAGATTTTAAGTCTATATATTTAGAATTCCAAACTTATTTTGAATTTTTTAGGAAAAAATAATGGAAATTTTAAGAAATATTGATGAGCTAAAAGCCTTTTTAGACGCAAATAAGGGCAAAGAAATCGGCTTTGTACCCACAATGGGCTTTTTACACAATGGACATGCAAAACTTATTGAACAAGCAAGCTACGAAAATGAAATAAGCATAGTTAGTGTGTTTGTAAATCCTACGCAGTTTTTACCAAATGAAGACTATGAAAAATATCCAAGAGATGAAAAACACGATATTGCGATGGCTAACGGCTGTAAAGCAACTGCGATTTTTTTGCCAAGCCCAAGTGATATTTATTTTGATGATGATATAAAGGTAATGGCGCCTGCTTGCATGGCTAGTATTTTAGAAGGTGCTACAAGGCCTGGGCATTTTGATGGCGTGTGCTCGGTGATTGCGAAGTTTTTATGCTTAATCAAACCAACTAGAGCCTATTTTGGCAAAAAAGACACCCAACAGCTTTTAATCATTCAAAAATTAGTAAAAAGCTTGTTTTTGGACACTCAAATCATCCCTTGTGAAATCGTGCGCTCTGGCGATGGTCTAGCGCTCTCAAGCCGCAATAGCTATTTAAACGAAACAGAGCTCATGGATGCTTGTAAGCTTTATCGCAGCCTTGTAAAAGCTAAAAATATGTTCGCTTCTGGCATCAGCGATGCTAAGCAAATCAGGCTTGAAATGGAAAAAATTCTAGAGCCTTTAAAGATCGATTATATCGCAATTTGTGATAGGCAATTAAATGAAATTGATCATTTAGTAGAAAATTCAAGCATAATTTTAATAGCAGCATATGTAGGCAAAACGCGCTTAATTGATAATTTGTGGATATAAAATGCCAAAACTTCATCTAATCTCACTTGGCTGTAATAAAAATCTAGTAGATAGCGAAATAATGCTAGGTCGGCTTAAAAACTACGATATAGTGAGTGACGCAGCTAGTGCTGATGTTATTATCATAAATACTTGCGGCTTTATACAAAGCGCTAAAAGCGAGAGCATAAATACTATTTTAGAAGTGGCAAATGAGCGCAAAAAAGGCTCTTTGCTAGTTGTTACAGGCTGCCTTATAGAGCGCTATGCAAATGAGCTAATGAGCGAGCTAAAAGGCGAGGTGGATTTGTTTG